>JAMOOR010000341.1 GCA_027065235.1 Thermotogaceae bacterium
TTTTGGCGAGAAGGTGGTGGTGGAGCATAGGGACATCGATAGATAAGCCCAAGGTTGTGGCAATAGGCGGCGGTACTGGGATGTCCACCTTGCTTAAGGGTCTTAAGAAGTACGATGTTGATATAACCGCCGTGGTTTCTGTGACGGATGAGGGGGGAAGTTCGGGGATACTTAGAAAAGAGCTTAATATCCCACCACCTGGTGATGTTAGGAACAATTTTGTAGCTTTGTCTGAGAATGAAGAGGCTCTTGAGAGGTTTTTTAACTATAGGTTTAGAGATGGATTTTTAAATGGTCATACGGTCGGAAACATAATTCTTGCGGCACTTTCCAAAATTCATGATGGAAGTTTGACAACTGCTGTTAAGTATTTATCGGATATTTTAGCTATAAAGGGTAGGATTCTTCCAGTCAGTGATGATCTGATAAGGCTTGTAGCTATAATGAATGATGGAACAGAAGTTGTAGGAGAGGTGAATATAGTTAAATGCAAGAAGAGAATAGTAAAAGTTAGCCTTGATAAAAAAGTAAGAGCTCAGCCAGAAGTTTTAGAAGCGTTGAGAGAAGCTGATATCATTGCCATAGGTCCGGGAAGTCTTTATACAAGCATAATAACAAACTTTTTAGTGGAAGGTGTTAAGGAAGCGATAGCCAAGTCAAGGGCAAGGGTGTTTTATATAGCTAACCTAATGACTCAACCGGGAGAGACCGATGGGATGGGACTTTCTGATCATATAAAGGAAGTGGAAAAGTACATGGGGAGGCAAATTGATGTTGCTATAGTGAATAGTGAAAAGCCTCCGACAAGTATCCTCGAAAGGTATGAAAAGGAAGGATATCATCCTTTAAAGCTTGATGTTGAAAATGTAAAGAGAATAATCGTTATGGAACCAATGATAAAGCTTGAGAAGGATATATTCGATGGGAAGGTTAAGCTTCGTCATGATCCTGATAAATTGGCGGCAGTTTTAGTGAATCTCTTCAGATGAGGTGGAATAATGAAGGGGGTTTCCTTCTCTGAAAGGGTAAAAGAAGAGCTCTCCACCCTTCCGATTGAAAGCAAAGAGGCCTCTCTCTCTGAAATTCTTGGCTTTCTTAAAACACGGGGAAATTTTGATATAAAGAGGAAAAAATTCACTGTTAATTTGGGAAATATTGCTGCTGCAAGGAGATTCATAGAGCTTTTAGAATTTTTGTCTGGTAAAAGAACAGATTCTATGTACGTCGGTGTGAGAGATTTGGATAGAAGACGAAGAGTAACCATTACTGTGCCTGAAGGAATAGTAGATTTTTCTTGGAAAGAATGGTCGAATTATGAGACTATCCATAGCGTGGTCGGGGATGATGTCATAAATTTTTCTCACTTTTTTAGAGGGATATTTCTTGCGGGGGGATCAGTAGCTAATCCTAGAAAACACTATCATCTTGAAGTTGTTATGTTTGATGAGAGATTCTTGCAAAACCTTAAAGAAAATGTAGCAAGGCTTTTGGGGGTAAAAGGAAACGTTGTTAGGCTTAGATACAGCTATAGGTTGTATTTTAAGAGTTCTCAGGGGATTTTAGAGCTTCTTCATTTCATGGAGGCGAAGAATTCTGCATTTGAATTTGAAAGAGTTATAAGGGAGAAGGCAGCAAAAGGTGATACCAACAGGAGTATAAACTTTATAACTGCCAATGCTATAAGGTCTGGCACAAGTATTGCGAAGCAGATTGAAGCGATAAGAAAAATTGATAAAATATTGGGCATAGATAAACTGCCAGAGGATCTTAGAAAGGTAGCACTTGCGAGACTGGAAAATGAGGATATGAGTTTAAGGGAACTTGGGGAACTTTTAAACATGTCTAAAATGATGGTGTATAATAGGTTGAAAAAAATTTTAAAGATCTCGGAGGAGTTGTTATGAGATGCCCATTTTGTGGCTATCAAGACACAAGGGTTATAGAATCAAGAACACTTCAAGACGGTTTTGTGGTTAGAAGGAGGAGGGAATGCCCGAGGTGTGGAAGCAGATTTACTACGTATGAGAGATATGAATTGGGACCAACTTGGGTTGTGAAGAGGGACGGTAGAAGGGAGAAGTTTTCGAGGGAGAAAATTTTAAAAGGGATAATGAAAGCTTGTGAAAAGAGGCCGGTATCTTATGATGAGATGGAAAGAATTGTGGATAGAGTAGTTTCCTACCTTCAAAAGAACGCTGGTAAGGAAGTTGAGAGTGTATTTATAGGGAAGATTGTGATGGAAGAGCTTAAAAAGGTGGATCAAGTGGCGTATGTAAGGTTTGCTTCTGTGTATAAAGATTTCAGGGAAATAGATCAGTTTTTGGACATAATAAACGAATTGAAAGGGGGAGAAGGAAAGTGAGCGGAAGGAAAGTGAGAAAAGGATCAAACAGGAGGGTTAGATTAACTAGAGAAGGTTATGAAAAACTTAAGAAAGAATTAGATGAGCTTAGGCACAAACTCATATATGAAATTTCCGAAAGAATAAAAGAAGCTAGGGAACTGGGAGATATTTCTGAGAATTCAGAATACGAAGCCGCGAAGGATGAGCAAGGAAGGATAAGCAGTAGAATCATGGAAATAGAGCGGCTTCTCAATTCGGCGGAGATCATTGATAGTACAGATACAAGTCATGTAGATGTAGGTAGCTGGGTTATATTAAAGAATCTCTCTACAGGGGAAGAAATGAAGATAAGACTTGTAACCCCACAAGAGGCTGATATATTCCATGGAAAGATCAGCGTAGATTCCCCTATAGGAAAGAGTATACTTGGAAGGAAAGTTGGGGAAAAGGTAAAAGTTAATGCTCCAAAAGGAATAGTAGAATATGAAATAGTTACTATTGAGGCTTCTTAGCTTCTTTTTCCTTTGCTTTTATCCAGATTTTTGCAGCCTCATCAAGGGTTGGCTTTTTCCCCTCAAATATATAAGGTTTTCTGCTTCTCATTTTTTGTTCTAATAACTCAATGACTTCTCCACCATCGATGTCAAAATTTTTCTTTACAGATAAAAATACCATAAAGGCGGTCCATAGAAGATCGCCCAATTCTTCTTTTATATTGTCCATATCCTTCTTCTCTACAGCTTGATTGAGTTCCTCTATCTCTTCTTTTACGGTATTGAGTACTTCTTGGATGCTTACTTCGTCGATCCAGGGGTCATATTTATCGTTCCGCTCCAGAAGCTCTGCTAGTTTTCTTAGCCATTTTTCCAAAGCTGTATCCCTCCAACATATCGACAAGATGTTTTTTAAAGTCTTTATCGATACTTATAGCTATAACCGTGCTGCCAACTCCTGCGAATGAATCAAGTTCTTCTACATCGTGATTCAACATTCTTATGCATCCATGGGATATTCTCCTTCCTATCTCCCATGGTTTTGATGTTCCATGGATTCCATACTCAGGGTTGGAAAGCTGAAGATACCGTGTTCCTAAGCCGTTTACAGGGGAGGGAGCTATGTATTCTCCGTACCAGTATAGAGCTGGATTTATCTCTTTTCTTAATATCCAATATTTTCCTGGTGGAGTGGAATCTCCTCTTCCTATCGCAATAGGATACACCTTTAATAATTCACCATCATAGTAAAGCCCCATTCTTGCTGTTCTGAGGTTGACCACTATTACGGTAGGGTTATCAATGAATTTCACTCTTCCAATCTTTAGGCGCTGACCTGCGTATATTACCTTAGGGTCTTTTATATCGTTTATGAGTATCAGATCTCCAACCCTCACGCCAAACCGGTGTGCAATTTCCCACAATGTTTCGCCTGATTTGACTCTGTATTCGTAGGGTTTTACATCTTCAACTATATAAGGCATAACATCTCCTCTATATTTCACGATTACATCATTTAATGAGAACAGTTCCCATGTCATAGATTTTTTTCCACCGTAAGGTAAGTTAAAGGTTGCGTTGAGCCTGTGAATACCATTTTTGAAGTTCTCTTTGGTGAAAGCCACTATGTGTCCATCTCTTTCAAACCATACAATGGGTGTTCCATCGATATTCAAGCTGGTTAGTTCCCACGCTTTTCCGATATCCAGCTTTATATACTTGTATACTACATTCTTTTTTATATCAGACATCACAGTTATTTGAGGGCTGTGGTATAAAAGGTCGATATCTATAACTGTGTGGTTGGCTTTTGTCATAACACGCCCATAATAATTCTTAGCGTACAGGAGCGGTATAAGGAAGTCATGTTCTCTGACATTGAATTCGTAAATATTCGTAGTTGAACTTGATGGTTTAACAAATCCAGTGGGACCATAAAAGTAGAACGAGGGAGTTCCAATAGGGGTAAACAAAACATCTATGGAAACTGTTAATTTTCCTTCTTCAAAATTCACAACTGTTAACTTGTAGTCAAAGGATAATGCAACAAAAGCAAATGCTATGGATAATATTAAAACAGCTTTCTTCTTCACTTTACCTTCGGAAGAAGAGCTTTTAGAATTTCTTCATTTCTGATTCTGATATATCCCAGTTCTAGCTCTTTAAAGGCTATCGATACGGGATTCTTATCTGGTGTTACAACGTAGGGTTTCGCATATTCGTTTATGCTCTCTGCCCTTTTGGCAACAGCTATAGGAATAGCGTATTTGTATGGATATCTTTCCAGAAATTCCGTGTAGTTGATCATGTTGTCAACTTTTTTGATTTTTTCATCCATTCTTTAATACCTCCTCTTCATATCTTTTCACGTCTTCCTCGAGTCTTCTAACTTTTATTGATTCCGCCGTTATTATGCTATCAAGACTGTGAATGGCTTCGTCCAGATCTTCATTGATTATAAGATACTGGAATTTATCGATATTCTTAAGCTCCCATAGAGCATCCTCAAGCCTTTTCCTTATTTTTTCTTCATCCTCTGTTTTTCTCTTCTTAAGTCTCTCTTCAAGAGCTTCTATGCTCGGTGGTGCTATAAAAATAAAAACACCATCTTCGAAAGTTTCCATAACTTTCATGGCACCTTGAACATCTATATCAAGAAGTACACTTTTATTGTTAGAGAAAGCTTCATCGATGAATCTTCTTGGCGTTCCATAAAGGTATCCGTGAACATGAGCCCATTCTAGAAATTCGTTATTTTTAACCATTTTTTGGAATTCTTTCTCGGTAATAAAGAAATAATCCTTTCCATGAACCTCCCCTGGCCTTTTTGGTCGCGTGGTGCAAGACACGGAAAATATAATATCTCTCCTTTTGGCCAATACCGCCTTTATTATGGTTGTTTTACCAACACCCGATGGGCCACTAACAACAACCAATATGGGCTTTTTAATCATCCCTTTATCTCTCTCCTCATCTCCTCAAGTGATTTTTCTATCTCTATTAAGGATGACCTGAATCTTTGAGCAATTGTTTCTGGTTGTATCGCACTCAATATAACATGATTGCTGTCCGTTATCAAGATGGCTCTGGTTTTCCTCCCGTATGTTGCGTCTATAAGCTTACCTGCGGCTTTTGCTTCATCTTTTAGTCTTTTCACAGGTGAACTCTCCGGATTCACAATAGCTATAACCCTATCCCCAGCGATAACATTACCAAAACCTATATTTATAAGACCGTACATAAGCCCCCTCCTTTGCTTCCTTTAAGATGGTTAGTGTTTTAAAAATATAGATTCATCTATATTTTGTACAACGTCACTTTTACTCACAAAAAGCTTTTTAAGATCGTTTATTTTCTCAACAACTTCCTTTGCATCCTCTGGCACATCGCCAAATCGGGCTTCGAGGATTTCTAATATATCGTTTATTTTCTCTTCAAGGCGCCCTTTAATCCTTCCCTCCTCAAGCGTTGATCCTAAAAGCCTTGATAGCATTCCTCCCATCTACCTTTCTTTTGTCGAACAAACTATTATCTATCTGTTTTTTAATTACTCCACATTCTGAACCTGCTCTCTGAAAGAGTTCACAATTGTCTTTCCTTCTATCGCCCAGTTTGAGATGTCAACGAGTTTTGATTTCGACAGTATTGTGTTGAACTCCCTTAGCATCTCTTGTGCGAGAAAATCAAGCGTGGATCCTACAGGATTAGTAGTTTCCAGAAGTTCTCTGGCTCTTTCTATATGAGATTTCAATCTATCTATTTCCTCCTTTATATCAGCTTTTTCGACAAGGACAGCTATTGCTGTTTCAAGAAGGTTAGCGTCGGGCTCCATACCATTGGACAAAAGATTTTTAACTCCTTCTTCAAGCTTTTCTTTATAATAACTTACCATATCAGAGGCTTTTTCTTCTATTTTTTTAAGTCTTACCTCCATTTCATCTAAGAAGCCTTCGAGGAAAGTCTTTAACCTTTCTCCTTCTTTCTCCCTTTCTTCTATAAGACTTTCCAAAGCTTTTGAGAGAGTCTCTTTAACATGGCTACATATCACTTCTGCTTCATCTTCGTCCATCTCAAATGTTACTATTTCGCGGAATTTCAATATGTGGTCAAGGTTTATTGGTTCTGGAATCCCCAAT
>JAMOOR010000342.1 GCA_027065235.1 Thermotogaceae bacterium
CGCAGGTGGAGCAGGTGTGGGAGTGGTGGGGCAGGACATGTATTGGTCAGTTGCAAGTCAGACGCTTGCAGTGCTGGGTGGTATGAGAAGCATGGGGATGATGTTTGCAGGGCTTATCACTTACGGCATTTTTGGCTTTGGTGGAAGTATGCTTGCTCATCTTGCTGGAAGTGTGGCAGCAAGAGTTGAAGCAGGGGCAAGGGAAGGAGCAAGTGCAACGCACCCAGCAAGGGAAGCAGAAACGCAGATTACCCAGCAGTCAGCAAAGCAGTTTGAGTGGGCTGCACAGACACGCATAATGACTGCGCCAGACTGGTTTGGGCTGGGAAGAGCTCAAGCAATGAAGGGAATCTCCACTGCTGCTGGTTGGGGACACGTGACAAGAAGAGAGGCACAGGATATAGGCTACCAGCAGATGAGAGAGGCTATTGCAAAGGCAGAGGTGGTGAAGCAGATTTCCAACACTGACCTTTTCGGACAGGTGGCAGAGAAGTATGCCTCAGGCATAGGAGAGGCAGAGCTAACCCAGAGAGCAATGCAGAGCTGGGATATTGAGAACAGAACACTTGCAAAACAGATCCGAACAGGTGCACTTCCTATAGGAAATCTCTCTACAGAGCAGAAGGAGAAGGTTCTAAATAACGTGTTTGGTAGAGGTTTTTCAAGTTTTCTGAAGCAGTATGCACAGAAACACAACATGGATTATGAAAAGCTTCTGTCTGATTTCAACGATTTCACTGTCAAAGGAGCGCCAGGTGAGCTTGTTTCAGCACACGGAGTCCTTAAAAAGGATGCTCTTCTTGCTTTAGGAGAATATTACGGAAGCAAAGGCTTGAAGATGGTTCAGGCAGGACTACAGGATGCTGCAAAATGGCACAAAAACGCTGAAATCAGTGCAATAGGAACGCCAGATGGAACTGGAAGGCTAACTGAGCAGGCAGGTGGAGAAACGAGAAGCTATGACATCTGGCATCAGAAGATCGAAGGGTATGCAAGCATAAGCTGGGCAAAAGCAACAGAGTCAGAGAAGAAGCTGATAGAGGAGTTTTACAAGCAGGCAAAAGAGAACAACTGGCGTGCTGCAATGCTGTGGGTGGAGCAGCTTAAGGCTAATCCAAATAAAACCTACTTCTGGCACTGGCACAGAAACCGTGCAGGAAGGTTTGTTGTGGCACATGCATACAGAGGGGCTGATAAGCACGAGTTTGATCTTCTCAAACAGGCAGGAGATCAGACGATCAGGGTGGGAGATACAGCCATAAGCCATGTGGCAGCAGAGGCAACAAATGTCGGTGGTGGAAAAATCAGGTATGATTTTGTAATGGGAAGCTACCAGCTCAAGAAACTTGCATCTGCCCTTCAGAATATGCAAATGAACGATGCTGCAAGGTATGTCGGTTCTCTAAAAGATGAGGCAGCATACGGAACTCTTATAACAGACAAGGACGGAAATATCGCACTGCTTCAGATAGGGAACAAAGTGGTGGTGGATAGAGAAAGAGGAATTACGGATGTGAGGAAGGTAAACATCGCACCTTTTGATGCAAGCAGATTGACCTACCAGAACTTCATCTTTGGAGACAACCCAGACGCCTCCTACGAGCTTATGGCTTCTGCTATAAGAAAGGATCAAAGTGGAAGATACACCTTTGATGATGCGGTGCTTCAGGAAGAGGCTATGCAGTTGAGTAAGGTGATAAGCGAGATAAGGGGGCATAAGGGAGAAAGTCAGACGTATACCAGTGCAGATGGAAGAGGTAGTCTCAAGGTTGATCCTGTAAAAGCAGCTGCAAATGCTGCTATTCCACTTGTTGGTGGACTGGCAGCAGAAGTTGGAGAGCATGTGGCAGGTGTTAAGGCAGGTTTGAAAGCAGATACAGGAATTGGCTTAAAAAACACAGAACAATATGCCTATAACCTCAACTATGCTCTCATTCGTGGCCATCTGGAGCATGCCAGAGCTACTGCGATCCAGAGGACACGAGATCAGCTACCTGAGATTAACAGGCTCGCAATACAGGAAGCAAGGGAGAAAGGGATTGTAGGAAAAGAAGAGATAGAGGCTCTTAAGATGAAATACTACAATCAGTTTTTTATGAAGAACTGGCAGGATGAGTTTGATAAATTTGCTTCCTTCGTTAAAGGGACAGGGAAAACGATTGATATGGAAGCTGCTGGAAAGAAGGATGTGGAATTTGGTGCGAGTGCAATAATCGGAGGCCCAATGATGGCGATTAGGAGAGCTCTTGAAAAAGGGCATTTTAAAGAAGCACTTGATTTGGCTAAGGACTGGGCAAACAAACAGACAGAGCTAAGCAAAGCTGTAGAGAAAGGCGATATTCAAACCATAGCTAAACTCTTGGGAACAGATGAACAAGGAGCACAGAGATACCTTGATTCACTTGCCAGTGGAGAGCCATTTGATATGATTGATTCTTATTCAATTCTGCACGGAAGTGATGTGAGAGCACCAAGAGAAGAAAAAACAGAGGAACAAGAAGAAGGAAAGAATGAGCAAGAAGACACCAGAACCAGATAATACCAAATAAATGGAGAATCATTTCTCGCTCTAATCATCAAAAAACGGATGGAAAGGGTTGGAGTTCATATCACGAGCAGAATAAATAATCCAACCAGTAACCCGACCAATCCGATTGCTCTCTCCCCATTCCTCACTCCCCTCAGCCACAGCAGTCCTGTATCCTGTTATTCCCATCTTTTTTGCAGCAGCATGAAGCTCCACAGCCTTTCCCACAATCCACCCGAATGGAGCAATAAGGACTCCACCTATAGGATCGTGGCACACCCAAGCTCCTACGAGGTATCCTGCTGCTATGCAGGCTATTTTGAGTAAAAACCACCTCATTTTATTTCACCTCCATGTATAGTTTTGCTTTATTATTTCTCCTGAATCAAACAGAGCGTTTTTAAGTAGGAACAGGATTTTTCTGGAATATTTTGGTTTGAAATACAAAAATCAGCTTAGAGTGAATCTGAAATGCGTTGAAATGTGTGGAATTTCAAACCCTGAGTTTTATTTAACCGTTTCTTATAAATTCTCCTGTTTTCTGGTGTTTTTTAGGTTTTTCTGACCTGAGAGAATATCTTTATTTAATCCACTTGCTAAAAAGACTTATCGGCCGTATAATAACTCTAAATATATCCGTCAGCGAGGTGAGTTATGAAAGTTAAATTAACTCTACGTATTGAGGAAGACTTAGTCAAAAAAGCAAAAATTTACGCAGCGAAAGCGGGAAAATCAGTTTCCAGCTTGGTCGCAAACTATTTTTCTTTGTTTCAGATGGAAAGCAAAGAAGACCAGGAGCTTCCTCCTAAGGTGCAATCTCTGAAAGGCATATTAAAAGAGAGAAAGGTTGATGAAGACCATTACAGGAAATATCTTGAAGAAAAATACTTATGAGAGTTCTTTTTGATACTAACGTGATTCTTGATGTTCTGCTTGAAAGAGAACCCTTTTACAACGACGCCCTATATCTTTTAGCTAAGGTGGAGCGGACAGAAGTAAATGGCTTCATCTGTGCAACTACTGTTACCACAATATACTACCTTGTAAATAAAGCATTAGGAAAAAAGGAAGCTAACCGCCACATCAAAACGCTACTTTCCTTTTTTGAAATCGCACCTGTAAATCGCTCTGTTATTGAGGAAGCACTCAATTCAGAATTTCCTGATTTTGAGGATGCTGTCCTACACGCATCTGCTTTGACTGTAAATGCAGATTGTATAGTGACCAGAAACTGCGCTGACTTCAAAAAAGCAAAGATACCAGTCTATTCCCCCGATGAGCTTGTCAGGATAATGAAAAGCGTCAAATCCTGAGACTTATAGAAAACTACTTCAGCCCGTTTGTCGTCATCAGGACGACAATGAAATTTTAGCCTGTGCTGTTTCAGCAAAAGCAGATTACTTGGTTAGTGGGGATAACGATCTGCTGGAAGTCAGGTGCTTTAGTGGAGTGAAAATAATTTCTCCGAGAGAATTTGAGTCTCTGTTTGAGGATTAAGAAGAAAGAAATGAAAGTGAAAGAAGTCTACGTTTTCCTCTCTGCCCGCTGCTCATTAAGGAACTCCTGAACATCCTCTGCTGTCCGACCAAACGAACCTGCTGTCAAACCGAGCAGCATAGCTGTTGCAGATTTTACAGGTTGGAGGATAATTTTTCCCCCTTCATGTGATATAAGCAAACGCTCGCCTTCTTTTAGCCCCAGCTCTTTTCTGATTTCGGCTGGGAGATAAACTGTTCCTTTCTTTGTTAGCTTTACACTCTTTGCTGTCATAGTTAGCTTCTTCCAACATCTATATTGTGCGTGAAATTACGCTATGCTAAATCTGATTTGAAGAAACCTTTAGCCTCTCCTTTAAAGATTCTTTTACTTCCTCCATCTGCCTCTTCACACTTTCGTAAACTTCCTTTTCACTCATCTCACCATTTTCATACTTCTTTTTCACAGCAGGATCAAACACAGCAAGAGGACAGCCTGTCTGCTCTTGCGCCACTTCGACAATTGCGTCAAAGCGCTGATCAAATGGCAGGTTCATTATCTTCTTAAAACCAGGAAATGGTTCCTTTTCTGTTGTGTCAGATACTCCATACAACAGATAATCGCTGGTTACATTCAAAACCTGCAGCACCTTTTTTAAATGTTCTTGTCTCGGAACTCTTTCTCCTCTTCTCCACTTCCTAACTGCGTCTTCCGTTACACCTATCTTTTTTGCAAACGTTGATACAGTGTATCCATGTTTTTTTAGAAGCTCTGCGAATCTTTTTCCTCTTTCTCTATCTACAGCCTTCATCTGAGCAAATATCTCCGTTTTTAATTACTTTACAAGACAGATTGTATTATTGTCAATGTTCAAGACAATTGATATTGACAGACAAGACAATTTGTATTATAAGAATAAACAAATATGTTTGTCAACGCACACGAGTATTTAAATGAGGTATTCGAAGATAGAGTCTCAGATCTGGTTTGACGAAAAGTTCTCAGCTCTCACTCACACTCAAAAGCTGCTTTTTCTTTACATTCTTACTTCTCCTCACAGCAACATCATTGGCTTATACGTGTTAAAGCCTGGCTACATAGCGGAAGATTTAAATATGAAGCCTAAGGACTTAATGAAGGACTTAAGTAAGTTAATCGATAAGGGCTTGATAAAGTATGACTTTAATGTAGGGCTTGTTTACATACCCAACTATCTGAAATACAACCCTCTGACTAATCCAAATCAAAAAAAAGCAGCTAATAAAATTCTCAAGCAACTGCCTAAAAGTCCTTTGATAATAGAGTTTCTTCAAGGACTTGATAAAGGACTTCGGGAAGTCCTTAGCAAAGGGCTTAACAAAGAGCTTCTTAAACCAGAAACAGAATCAGAAACAGAATCAGAATTAAGAAAGAATAATAATACTCCTTCGTCGCAACTTAACAGTTGCGACAAGCAGAGCATAGAAGTTGAAAACAAAACAAATGAGAAAAACAGAGAAGCAAGTAAAAACAGCACTAACTCTCAACCAGCCAATTATCCAAGTAATACAGGCACTGGCAAAGATGATCCTTATAGGACTCGTGTTTTAGAAGAAAGCACTTCCACTAAACGCAAAAACAAAGCATTTAGCGAGGACAGCCAAGAATATCGCCTTGCCAAGCTTTTGCTTGACTGCATCCTTGAACACAGACCCAACTTCAAGCGTCCTAATCTGCAATCCTGGGCAAAGCACATAGACCTGATGTTAAGGGTAGATAAACGCACGCCTGAGGAGATAGAGGAAGTAATCAGATGGTGTCAGAAGGATCCATTTTGGCAGGCAAATATCCTTTCTACAAGGAAGCTGAGGGAGAAGTTTGACCAGCTTGCTTTGAAGATGCAGCGAAGCAAAGCTCGAGAATCTCCAGATCTCTCTCCAGAAGAAGAAGCACGTCGCATGAGAGAAAGATTAAAAGCAAAGGGGGTGATTGTTGACGATGAAGATTGAAGAATTCACATCACAGATTCAGAAGCTTGAGAAATGGTGCAAGAGGCTAACTGATGATCAGAAAGACCTGCTCTATGAGCAGCTGAAGCACATTCCTGCTGAGGCTTTTAGAGACATAGTAAATGATTTCATTCACTCCTTGCGTCCTGGAAGCCCCTTCCCGTCAATCAATGACCTGAAAGAAGCTTGGATAGCGTGGAAGGCCTCTCATCCTGAAAAGATAGCAAGAGAATACGAAGAGGAATTTTGTTCTGAATGTGGAGGTAAAGGCTACTTTGAGGTGGTGTATGAGGTAGTGCCATCCAGATTTGGCCTAATAGAATACACCACCATACTTCCGTGTGCTAAATGCAAAAACTGGAAGAAGGTGTTTGGAGAAAAGCCACGAAAGCTGTGGACAAGGGAAGAGATAGAAAAGCATCCTACCTTCTACCTGAAGGATAGAGGACATGTAGCAGAGCAGATGGAGGAACAGGA
>JAMOOR010000343.1 GCA_027065235.1 Thermotogaceae bacterium
CTCTCTGTCCCAAAATCTCATGTCAGCTCACTCCTTTAGAAGCTCCCTTGCGGCTCTTTCATCAAGCTTTGTTTGGAATTTTATCTTTCTTTTTATCGGTTCATAGAATAAAACTTCCGCTTGAACCAGCTTCCTTACCTCTCTTAACTCTTCCGGAGTTTTCGGATATAACCCTTTCAATATCTTTTCTAACACCCTGTAAGTTATCTTTTCATCTTCGCCATTTATCATTTTATTTTCGATGTATCCAAAGAGCCTTGATTTTATTTGATCGTATATCTCCATAAGTTTCTCCTTCGGATCACCATTTGAAGTAACTTCTGCCATGACCCATGGCACGCCACCAGCCATGTCAACAACATACTCTGCATCATCTTTTGACAAGCCCTCTTCTATCAATATTTTCTTAGCGGTGTCATCATCGAAGTAGTCAACAAGGTAATATATCGAAGTGTTTTTAAGTGACGAGCTTGTGTATACCTCTTCTATGAAGAATGTATCACTCGTCATCACTATTACATGTGATAAGTGCTCTACTTTCGTTATCGCTACAAAGAAGTTAAATAGCCTATCTATGAATTTCCTGTCACCGTTTATGTATATGTCCTTCAGATTCTGTAATTCATCAAACACTATCGTTACCTTTTTCCCTTCCGATGCCTTCTTCCCTATATGTCTTATCATCTCTTCAAATGGATCTATTTCCCCATTTAATATCTCAACAAGTTTTGATGGATCTACTTCTATATTGTATGGATTGAACTTAACTATGCTTCCTATCATCTCCATCATATTCTTAAGCCAGCCTTTTTTCCTGAAGAAAAGCTTCAACACATCTTGAGCGTCTGATAGAACTCTTTGACGAAGGTCATTCCACATGAATAGATACTTATTCCTATTCTCTTGAGTTAGGATTTCTGCAACATATTTGAGAAGCGTGCTTTTCCCAGATGACTTTGGACCGTATACAAAGAGTATAGAATTCGGCTCACTCTCAATATGTGCTTTTAAATCCTTCACCTCTTTCTCTCTATCCCAAAATCTCATGTCAGCTCACTCCTTTAATAGCTCTCTTGCGGCTCTTTCATCAAGTTTTGTTTGGAATCTAATATCTCCTTTTATCGGATCGTAGTATAAAACCTCTCTCTC
>JAMOOR010000344.1 GCA_027065235.1 Thermotogaceae bacterium
TGCGGGGAAATTTATTTTAGTTGTAGAGTACATAGATGATGGAAAGGAAAGCAAAGAAACGGAAGATAGGATTAAAAAGTTCATAGATTTGTGCAAAACAATGGATTACACACCTTATGTATCTTATTCTGATAGAGAGCTTAACAAGATAGATTATAGATTTTTCCACATATACTCAACCGTTGAACCAGAAAAATAATTATAGTGTTATACTTACCCTTACGGAGGGAGAAAAATGGCGAAGGTTCTCGTGGCTGATGCTGAATGGAATGCAAGGAATCTTGTTAAAAAAACTTTAGAATCGGAAGATCATGAAGTTGTATCAGTAGCAGGTTTTGACGAAGCTCTTGCGATGATCTGGGCCAGTATGGGAGAGAAAAACGTTCCAGATATTGATTTGATAATAACAGATATCAAACTTTCTGGTGGTTCTGGAATAGAGCTGATCAAGAAACTCTCAGAATCGGGAATAACGATACCTGTTATAGTTACTGGAGGAGCTGTGCCACCAGAATCAGTGGCAGAGGCTATGAAGGCGGGAGCTATTGACTTTATATCAAAGCCATTTTCCGAGGATGAGCTTTTAGAAAAAGTCGACAATATATTGAAAATGGAAAAAGATACATTTGGAAAACTTGAAAGAAGGGCAAAAAATCTTTTAGAAGTAGGTAACTTATCTTTGGCTGATAGAGTTATAAAACAGATGTTCTCAATAGCTCCTTCATCTCCTGTGCCACATTTTCTTTATTACAAACTTTTGAAGCTCAGGGGGAATGAAGAACTTGCACTCAAACATCTTCAATGTTCTCTTTTAATGGACAAAAGTTATGCACCAGCTTTTGAAGAATGGAAACGGATAGGGGAGGAGAAAAGGTGACGATAACGGCAAAAGTTTTTACAAAGGATGAGGAACTTGGTTTTGTTCCTTTCGAAATAAGCAAGAAAACTAGAATAAAGGACTTGGAAAAGGTCATAACAAAGGATATTGCTGGAGATGAGTTTAGGAAGATAGCTTTAGTTGAAGATTTCATGAGGATGGTTTTTTC
Source organism: Thermotogaceae bacterium (assembly GCA_027065235.1). Classification (GTDB taxonomy): domain Bacteria; phylum Thermotogota; class Thermotogae; order Thermotogales; family Thermotogaceae; genus JAGHBG01. Next base: position 1,047 of record JAMOOR010000344.1, read on the forward strand.
CACCAACATAGTCGTTCCAGTGAAAGTTTGCCCTGATGCAAATGTTCAAAGTGTGTTTGGATTTTACGATCACCTTTATATGATTCTTCTTTTTGAAAGGCAACCCATCACGTTCGACCTGTCTCAGGGCTATCAGTCTTCCGAAACAGCTGATTTAGAACTAATCAAGGAAAGAATTTTAAATTCAGGTCATTATTTAGGAACTTATGCAACTCCCGGGATATCCATAGACGACCTCAGCGAATTTGTGGATAGAAGAAAACACCTCCCAGTCGATGTAGAAAGCTTACCTGAGAAAATTAATATAAAAACCATGCTTAAAAGAGAATCGGGAGAATTTGCTTTTAGCAAAGAAACCCCTATATTAGACGTTGTTTATGAGATATTTGAAGGGTTTGGGCTTGATAAAGAAGTCTATTTCTATATTTTTAAAGGTGATATAGAAAAGTGCGTGCTTTCAATGGAATTTCCACCCTATGCAATGGTCCAGGGGTTCTCATATGCAACACTTGGTGAAGTTGTGGCTTTGTTCAAAGACGATTTTTCTATAAACTACGATGGAGAGGAGATAATAGACCTGGAGGTGATGAGGTGAAGAAGTTCTACATAACAACGCCTATATATTATGTTAACGCAGAGCCTCACATAGGAAGTGCCTATACAACGATAATTGCTGACATCATAGCAAGGTACAAAAGGTTCATGGGCTATGATGTTTTCTTCCTAACAGGAACCGATGAACATGGTTTGAAGATACTCCAAGCAGCGCAAGCAAAGGGAAAACGTCCAAAAGAATTTTGTGACGAACTTGTACAAAAGTTTAAAGATCTTTGGAAGGATTTAAATATAACCAACGACTATTTCGTTCGAACAACTGACCCTGAACATGAAGAAACAGTAAAGTTCTTTGTTCAAAAAATGAAGGAAAACGGCGATATATACAAAGGAACCTACGCAGCTTGGTATTGCGTGCATTGTGAAACTTATTACGACGATGATGAAGTTGTTGAAAAGGATGGTAAAAAGGTATGTCCAGTTTGTGGAAGGGAAGTAAAATGGGTTGAAGAGGAAAATTACTTCTTTAGACTATCCAAATACAACGATGCTTTGAAAAAACACTTTGAAGAAAATTCCGATTTCGTTGAACCAGATTTTAGAAGAAACGAGATGTTAAAGATTCTGGAGAAGGGTCTGAAGGATATCTCTATTACAAGAACAACCTTTAAATGGGGAATTCCTTTCCCTGGTGACGAGGATCATGTGATATATGTTTGGGTTGATGCACTTATAAATTATGTCTCTGCAATAGGATATGGCAGAGATGAAGAGAAATTCAACAAATACTGGCCAGCTGACCTTCATCTGATTGGGAAGGAGATAAACAGATTCCATTCTTTGATATGGCCCGCTATGTTGATGTCAGTAGGCCTTCCACTTCCAAAAAAGGTATTCGCTCATGGGTGGCTTACGGTTAACGGGCAGAAAATATCCAAATCTCTAGGAAACGCTATAGACCCAAGGGAATTCGTTAAAAAATACGGAAATGATGTTGTAAGGTATTACCTTGTAAGAGACATTGTCTTTGGAAAAGATGGGGACTTTTCAGAAGAGAAACTTGTAAGAAGACTCAATTCTGATCTTGCCAATGATTACGGTAACCTTCTTCACAGAAGCCTTGCCATGGTTAAAAAACATTTTGATTCTAAAGTACCAAATCCCGGTGAAAATAAAGAGATTGACAAAGCTTTGATTGAAGAAACAACAAAAACCGTTGAAAAATATGTAAAGCTTATGGATAGCTACAAATTAACAGAGGCCCTTGACGCTTTATGGGGCTACATCGCACACCTTAACACTTACTTTGACAGAACGCAACCTTGGATACTGGCAAAAGAAGGAAAAAAGGAAAGACTTGCAACAGTTCTTTATAACACAATGGAAGGAATCTTAAAGGTGGCCTTGATGGCGCTTCCAGTTATGCCAGATTCCTCGCAGGAAGTTCTGAAAAGACTTGGGTTCGATGAAAAACCAACCTTCGATCACCTTGAAAAATGGGGAGTCCTTAAAGTTGGTGCTAAAACTATCCATGGAAAACCTTTGTTTGAAAAGATTGATCTTTCTAAATTCAAAAAAGTTGCGGAGGTGAAGAAAAAGGTGAAAGAAGTTGAAACAGGAATAATAACGATAGATGATTTTGCGAAGGTGGATTTAAGAGTTGCCAGGATCTTAAATGCGGAGAGAGTTGAAGGTTCTGAAAAACTAATAAGGATGGACATAGATCTTGGCGAGCTTGGGAAAAGGCAACTTGTTGGAGGTCTTGCAAAGCACTACAAACCAGAAGAGCTTGTGGGAAAACTCATAGTGGTTGTGGCCAATCTCAAGCCAAGGAAGCTCTTTGGGCTTGAATCGCAAGGGATGCTTTTGGCAGCCAAGTATGGCGATAAACTAAAGCTTTTAACAGTAGAGGAAGAAATAGAACCGGGCGCGAAGATATCGTGAAATAAAAAATGCGGGCCTTTGGCCCGCTAAAACTCTATGGACGTTTTATTTTTAATAGGGGGTTACTTGATTGTTATTATTTCATTTATCTTTTGTTAAGTCAATTAAAATTATTTTGCAATATTTTTTCAAAAGTTGCTGAGCAATTGCAATTAAGTTAAATTATTTTCTCTCGAAAAGTCCCACCAGTTCCACTTGAGATAGAATGTGGCCCTTCATGGCATTTTCGAGAGCTTTTTTGGTGGCTTTTGACGGCAAGTTCAATTTAGTATCTAAAGCATAAACTTTTATGTGGTAATGATGAACTCCATGTCCTCGTGGTGGGCAAGGACCATCGTATCCTATCCTGCCGAAATCGTTAATTCCTTGCTCACAACATGAAGCTTTTCTTGGAAGACCTTCATCAATTTTTACTTCATCTCCATCCACAATTAAATTCCATAAGATCCAATGAACAAAGGTTCCTACAGGAGCGTCCGGATCATCCATGATTATAGCCACACTTTTGGCATTTCTTGGTATATTACTTATTACAAGTGGCGGATTGACATTACTTCCCATGCAAGTGTACTTCTTGGGTATGAATTCGTTATCCTTAAAAACACTTTCCACCTTCATTTTTCCACCTCCTTTACATGAAGAAATCATAAGGAGAAAAATAATCATTAAAGCGACGAGCAACGCCTTTTTTATCACATTATCTCCTCCCGTAGAAATTATACTCCAACGCATCTTATTATTTAGACATCAATAAATTCGTGCTGTCGTAGAAATCGAGGCAGTATTTTTATATATACCTCGTATCATCCGTTTTCTTGTTATTATTTTAAGGGATACATGGCTTCATTTTGTTATGGCATTTATTGTGTGCTATCTTTCCAAAATCTGATGACCGTAACCATAGAAGCTGATTGAAGAGGTAATTTATGGGTTCCTTTCATGTACTGAGCTACTTTGGGAAGGGACAGAAAGGATATGGTCAATAAACTACAAATTTAACAACAATGTATCATCTACTGGCCCTTAATCCTTGCTCTGTTGAATTTCCACATAAAAACACCTTTCTTGCTTTTTTACGCAAGCATGTTGAGAATTATCATTTACGGTTACTAAACAGCAATGCAATTAACCACTCTGCAAAAACGAACTAGGATATATAGCAAAGTTCCTTCGAAGAAAGTGTTTCATATAACTTATCTTTTCCTTTGTTCTTCATCAACCTGAAGAAGAATGGAAAGCCCCTTCTAAACAAAAGTTTTGGTGTTGTGTATACATAAAAGTACGCTTTTGTGAATATCTTGCCCATCTCTTCTATTGAAAAGTTTGGATGCTTAAACACAAGATGGGTTCCATCAAATTTTCTGGGATCTCTTATCTTTAGTTTGCTCCGCAATTTCGCAAAAAGCCTCGTTCCCGGATACGGTGTTAAAACCGAGAACTGAACTATGCTTGCACCTAACTTACCTATTTTCTTGGCAAATTTCACCGTTTTCCAAACTCCTTCCTTCGTTTCGCTCAAAGCTCCAAGGATGAAGCTTGCAAACACATCTATGTTGTATTTTCTTAGAAGTCTGACAACATCGAAAGCGATTTCACTTTTCAGTTTCTTGTTGTATTCTTTCAAAACTTCATCGTTTGCGCTTTCAAATCCTATAAACAGCATCCTACATCCTGATTTTGACATCGCCTCTAACATATCTTCATGTCCTAAAACTTCATCTGCACGGGAGAACGCCCACCAGCTTATCTTTATGTTCTTTTTCATTATTCCTTCAGAAATTGCTATAACTCTTTTAGGATCAAGGGTGAAGTTATCGTCAAAGAATATCAACGAGCCGTAGTTGTATTTTCTATATAAAAGTTCCACTTCCTCCAAAACGCTTTCTACGCTTCTTTTTCTCCATAAAAGTCCCATAAATTGAGATGCTGAACAGAATTCACAATTAAACGGGCAGCCCCTTGATGTTATGACACTTGTCGCTCTTTTGCCATCAAATTTAACCTTGTACTTGTCAAGAGGCAGAAGATCCCTATCAGGGAAAGGGATACTGTCAAGGTCTTTTATGAATTTTTGTGGAAACACTTTTACTTTTTCACCCATCTTGTATGCTATTCCATCGATTTCAGGGTAGGGGTTTCCTTGAGAAATACTTTCAAGAAGCTTTGGCAATGTATGTTCACCTTCACCTAAAACTACATAATCTGTTATTCCCATATTCAACAATCTGGTGAAATCAAAGCTCGGATGTGGACCTCCCATTACAACTGTTTTACCTAACTTTTTAGCTTCTAAGGCTATGTCGCAAGCAAGCTCTATTCTGACGGTGTCTGAGGAAATACCTACCACATCGTAATCGGATAATGCTCCATTTTTGTAATCGAAATCTTCTACATTCATGTCCACTATTCTAACTTTGTGCCCTTCTTTTTTGAGAACCGCTCCCAAATAAGCAAGTCCGAGCGGGGGATAAAAAGCTCCCAATCTGTAATAATACCCACTATCTCTGGGATGTATGAGCAACACCTTCAACGAAATCACCTCCGAATTTTTGCACTTTGTAATATTATACTCCTCAATTTCACCAAATATACCTTGAAAGATTGTTAAATAGTTCTCTTAATTTGAGTGATATTCTAAAGATACATATGATAGGTGATGCGAGGATTTTATGGAATGGTGAAATAATGAGAGAAAATCATCGGCTGGCAAAATAGAAGGTTTTGGAAAAAGGAAAGATAAAAGTGAAAAATTTTCTCTTTTTTATTTTCTGTTTAAGATTCCATTGAATAAATCATCTTTTCCAAACGGTTCAAACCAACAAGCAAAACATCGCTTGAAGAATGAACGCTAAAACCGCTTTTGCTTATTATCATACCTACTTTTTTCTTTTTTGAAGGTACAG
>JAMOOR010000345.1 GCA_027065235.1 Thermotogaceae bacterium
TAAATACAAACCCTTTAAATACTCCTCCTTGTACCCCCAAGAAGTCAAAAATCTAGAATACCCATTCCCTCTTACCAAATAAACACTCCCCGCATCTGCATTTGGAAGGGTCTCCACTGCGACTTTCAAAATCTTCTTTGCAAACTCCTCCAAACTTTTCGAAGAAATCTCATCCTTTACAAACTCAACCGCTTTTATCATTGCAAATTCCCTTTTTTTAGCATTCTCAAGGGCTGTATCAGCATTCTCTAACTTCTCAGCTATCTTTAAAAACGCATCATTAAGCTTCAATCTTATTTTCTCCAGCTCATTGAAATAAGTCTCACTCGATGGTATATACGAATACTCTTCATCAATCAACCTATCAACAGATTCCAAAAATTCACTGAAAGGCTTCAACACCGCCATTCTTATCCTTTGAGACAAAAACCTAGACGCGATAGAAAGAATAATAACCATCTGGATTATTTGAAACACCATCATCTCTTTACTGAAAGAGAATTTCACTTTTGAAGGATAAGCCAAATAGTAATTTCTTCCGTATATACCAACTTCCACATAAAGAAGCCCTTCAGGTTTTTCCTTGCATAAAACATAGGGGAAAAGTTTGTCAGATATGTAATCTAAAAAACCCTCTGGATCAAGGTAATAGACCTTAAACATATTGTTGGAAAGTTTTTCTATGTAAACAGGTTCCCCTTCAAAATCGTAATAATATCCTCCCGATACATTTCCAAATTCTTCCTTTATCTTATCGAAAGTTACAATCCTTATTTGATCCGAATATTCTTCCTTCAACTTATCCGCAAGAAGCGTTATAAAATACCCGTATCTCCTTAGATTATCCTTTATCCTTTCTTTCACTTCCTTCATTATACTGCCGCCCCACGTGACGTAATAAACAAGATTGGAAACTATCATAACCAAAATAACCACTATGAAAAACGATGCTATATAACTCCTTAAACTTAACTTGTTTCTTTTCACCGTGTCACCTTCCTACCGTATCAATCCTCCTTGCATCCACCCATAACCCTTCAAGATCGTAAAACTCTCTTCCTTTCTTGGAAAATATGTGGATAACGATATCTCCAGCATCGATCAAGAGCCAGTCGTGCCCTTCACCTTTATCGTAATAGATAAGTGGAAGTTCTGATCTTTTGATATACCTAACAAGCCTTTCCCTTAAACTCTTCATATGCACATCAGAATTTGCCGTCATGATTATGAAATACTCTGTTGGAATTGGAGTTTCTGACATATCAAGCACAATCGGGTCAATCGCTTCCATCTCGACCAAAATATCAAAAAGTTCACTCAATATCTTCTCCACAACCTATCACCCTCCTTCCGCTAAATATTATCTCACATTTTAGGAAAATATTTATTCTCCATGGAATAATTCTATCGGAGGGATGTATATGGGACTTTTCAACAGCAATTTTTACACTCTTAAAACTGCTATGGATGTGTCGATGCTAAGGCAAGAAATACACGCTCAAAACATAGCTAACGCGGAAACGCCGGGCTATAAAAGGCGTTACGTTGTATTTGAATCTATACTTCAGAAGGTGATGGACGAAAAGAATATAAAACTTGAAACAACCAACCCAAAGCACATAAAACTCTACCAGACTCTAGTGAAACCAATCGTTCTAAGAGATACAACAACAAGTTATAGAAATGATGGAAACAACGTCGATGTCGATGTAGAAGTCGTAGAAATGGTTAAAAACGGTCTGAAATACCAAGTTCTTACAAGACTGATGAGCATGAACATAGACAGATACAACGCAGTCCTTCGAGGGGTGAGATGATATGGAATTTGATATAATGAACATTAGCGCCAGCGGGATGACCGCCAATCGGTTGAGGATAGATGTAATATCTGATAACATAGCAAATGCAGAAACTACAAGAACTCCAGAAGGTGGACCTTATAAAAAGAAGATCCCCATATTTGCGGAGTATATAAAAAGGGATTGGAATGGTAGCAAACTAGCAGGGGTTCGCGTTGTTAAGATAGCTCAAGATCCATCCTACAGACTGGTATACGATCCAACTCACCCTGACGCAGATGAGGATGGATATGTTAAAATGCCAAATGTAAATGTTTTAAAAGAGATGGTTGATCTCATAAATGCCCAAAGAGCTTATGAAGCTAATGTCACATCATTCAACACGGTAAAGTCGATGATAAACAGTGCCCTTAACATAGGGAGGGGTGCATGATGATAGATAAAATCAGAGGCGTTGGTGGAATAACTCCACCAAGCGGAATTTCAAAAAACAGAAAAACTAATGCAAGCCAGGACTTCTCAAAAGTTTTGAAAGAAGCCCTTGACAAGGTTAACAACTTGCAGAAAAACGCAGAAAAAGCTGCAGATGATTTTGCAGCTGGAAAAATCAGCAACATTCATGAAGTAATAATCGAAGCTGAAAAGGCTTCCGTTGCGTTGAAACTCACTGTGGAAGTCAGAAACAGAATAGTTGAAGCCTATAGGGAAATAATGAGAATGCAAATATGATAAGAGAGAACAAACGGTATGAAATAATACTCCCGATATTGATAATATTCCTAATGGTATTTGGGATATTTGTTCTCAGAAGTGCTGTAGCAAGAGCAGAAGGTTATGAGAACTATCCAGCAAGGCAAGTGATATGGGACTCACTTGCCTTGTTTTTATTGATACTTGTAATATTCATGAAGAAAAACTTTATAAGGGACTTTGCGATAATCGTTTATGTAATCTCTGTCGTTCTTTTAATATACGTTCTTTTAAAAGCTCCAGCAGTCGGAGGATCAAGAAGATGGATAACACTGAAATTTATAAACTTCCAACCATCTGAGCTTTCCAAACTATCTCTAATCATCCTTTTACCTTTGCTCTTTGAAAAACCCACATTAAAAAACTTCATACTATCAATATTACTTACAGCGCTCCCAACAACTTTGATATTTCTAGAACCTGATCTTGGCACCAGCGTATTGATAAGCTTTATATGGCTTTCAATAGCTATAGCATCTAAAGTTAAATTCCGATACGTCCTTACGATAATATTAATAATCCTCGTTGCACTCCCGCTTTTCTACATGTTCGGCCTCAAAGACTATCAGAAAAACCGCATAAGAGCTTTCTTAAATCCTCAGGCCCACCAAAGCGGAGCTGCCTACAATGTGATAAGATCCAAAAGCGCTATAGCCTCAGGGGGCCTTCTAGGAAGGGGCTACATGAAAGGGCCGGCAAACCTGTTCGGGTTCGTTCCAGTTGATTATTCTGACTTCATAGTAGCCGTAATCGGTGAGGAACTTGGCTTTTTGGGTATAGCCTTTTTAATATTCCTATACACCGCCATAATGGTAAGAATGTATATAATGTACGAAAAGGTAGAAGATGAATATTGGAAATTGATAATCGTAGGAGTATCTGCCACACTATTTTTCCATGTAACAGAAAACATGTTGATGGCTATAGGCGCCATGCCCGTTACAGGAATACCTCTTCCATTCGTGAGCTACGGAGGGAGCTCTACAGTGATCTTCGGTATGATGTTTGGCCTTGTAATGAAAGCCTACTCAATAACGAAACTAGGAAGAAAAGTGTAAAAATGCAGCTCCCTATTCAAATCCCCACTCAAACCCTTCTAAGACTTTAGAATTGCATTTCTTTGACCCACAGGAAAGTTTGTATCTTTCTCCATTATGAATCAGCACGTATACTTTCTTCTCTTCTGGAACAACTATCCAGTATTCCTTTACTCCAAATTTTTCATATATCTCCTTTTTTTCGATGAAATCCCTTCCAGATGAGGACGGAGAAACAACTTCTATGACTATGTCAGGTGCTCCTTCTATCCATTTCTCACCGATGATTTTCTTGTTTTCATTTTTTATGAATATCACATCTGGCCTTAAAACGTTGTCTTCATCAAAGTGAACATCTATCTCGTAAAATGGCTCTCCCATATTCTTATACTTTAAAAGTTTTTCATAAATAGAGCCAGCAATTCTCTGATGTCTCACATCAGGTGAAGGACTCATTTTTATCACTCCTCCTATAAGTTCTGCCGGGTAACCTTCTGGAAGCTGCAGGTATTTCTCAAGCGGAGTTAAGGTTTTGGTAACCATAAATTTTTCACCTCTTTCCTTTTCAAAACCTTCACTGCTTTTTGTTTTTATAAAGCCGTATATTTTGCTTTTTTCTGCATGTGTTTTTCAAATCCTTTTCCATGATTTATTTTATCACTTATGTTCTTTGCTGGTTCCCACCGTCCATCTTTTGTGTAAAAGACCATTGGTATCACTAGTCATTAACCCTAGAGCATTTACAAAGCTTTTAAGTTATAATACATAAAAGTAAAAGAGCCAAACACTCTAGGAGGTGGTATAAGTGGACATCATGACGATTATATTCCAACTATTTTGGATGGTGCTAATCTTGAGCATGTTCTACCCAGCTGTAAAAGCATCGGCACTTAGGAACTCCAGAGATGTGGTTATCAGGAACATAGAAAAGAAAAGAGGCAGCAGAGTTATTACGCTGATCCACAGACAAGAATCGATGAACCTTTTTGGATTTACCATGAGAAAGTTCATTGACATTGAAGATTCAGAAGAAGTCCTGAGAGCAATTAAAATGACCCCAGACGATATGCCCATAGACTTCATCATACACACTCCGGGCGGTCTCGTTTTGGCAGCTGAGCAGATAGCAAGAGCCCTAAAAAAACACAAGGGCAAAGTAACTGTATTTGTACCGCACTACGCTATGTCAGGTGGAACATTGATAGCCCTCTCTGCCGATGAAATAGTCATGGACGAAAACGCCGTTCTTGGGCCACTCGATCCACAACTTGGCCAGCTTCCCGCAGCCTCCATATTAAAAGTGGTGGAGAAAAAAGATATAAACGAAGTTGACGATCAGACCCTCATAATGGCCGACGTTGCAGAAAAAGCCATAAGACAGGTAAAAAATTTTGTCAAAAACCTTCTGATCGACAAATACGACGAAGAGAAAGCAGAAGCAATCGCCGATAAACTGACAAAAGGCTACTGGACCCATGATTATCCAATAACCGTGGATATGGCAAAAGAGCTAGGCTTAAACGTATCAACCGACATGCCGGAAGAAATATACGCCCTCATGGAACTTTACAAACAAACAGAGCAGAGAAGACCCTCCGTCCAATACATACCGATCTCCTACAAAAAACCCGACTCCAAAGAATGAAAAAATCCCGCAACAACTGCGGGGTTTTCCATGATATAGAAGGAACCGGGCTAAGTGTAAAGAAAGCGGATGAAATAGTTGAAGATCTTGCAGCTGGCAAGGAGGTAGGAACGATGATAAGGCTTCTTGAAAAAGCAAAAAAAGAAGGTATTAAAGAAGGCAGACTTGTTGGTATTCTTGAAGCAAGAAAGCAATTCAGAAACTTACTCAAAAAGGGTGAAAAACATGAGATACGCTGACGGGCATAGCGATTTTTTAAGCAGAGCAATTGACCTTCCAGAAAAAGATTGGGAAAAACTCGTATCACCACCAGAAAAATTAAAAAGAAACGACTACATAATGCAAATATACGCCATATACACATCAAATGATTCCCTTGCGACAAAATCCGCTTTGCGGCAGGCTCAGCTTTTTAGAAAGCTAAAACACCCAAAGATCCTTTCAAAAAGCGATGTCCCTGATGATGATGGGCAGTTCTCCATATTGCTTGCCCTTGAAGGGCTCCTTCCAATCGACGGCCATCCTGAGCTTCTTTACGTATTCCACGATCTCGGAGTCAGAATGGCATCTTTGGTATGGAGCAGAATAAACTCCTTCGCTGATGGAAGCCTGTTTGGAAAGCCAAGAACAAAAAGAGGTATAACCCCGATCGGTGAGGAGGCTTTAAAAATAATGGAAGAGCTTGGCTGGATACTTGATATAAGCCATTTGAACGACGAAGGCGTAAAAGACGTATTTAAAAAATTCAACGGAACCATAGTCGCAACCCATTCAAATCCACGCCACTTCTGCGACATTGAAAGAAACCTGCCTGACGAATTCATGCAAGAAATCGCAAAAAGAGGGGGAATAATGGGAGTTAATTACTCTATAAAATTCATGACCTGCGGCGATGAAGCTTCTATAAAAGACATAATAAAGAATCTTGAATACATGGTAAAGATAATGGGAGAAGATGCAGTTGGACTTGGAAGCGACGCCGATGGCTTGCCTCGCTACCCAGAAGGTTTTAGCAGCGCCGATGACATCCACAAAATCGGTAAAGCTCTTGTTGAAGCTTTTGGCCAAGATCTAGCAGAAAAGATAGCTTACAAGAATTGGCTTAAGGTGTTAAAGAATTCATTGGTAGTGTAAAATTAAATGTGTCTGTTGTGGGATAACAAAAGGGGCTGCAGCCCCTACCGAAAAAACAAACAGAAAGGAGGTCCCAAAA
>JAMOOR010000346.1 GCA_027065235.1 Thermotogaceae bacterium
ACATTGGCATATTCATCACCTCCGCTTCTGCAGTATTTTTATTCCATCCCTGAGGTTAACCGCAACTGGATAATTCAGAAGCCCCGCAATATAAGAAGTAACTATCGAATAAGGCTCATCTAAACACACAGCAACTGTTCCATGTGGAATTTTATCAAACATTCTATATATTGACACCTCTGAGTATTCATCAAGTTCACACAAAATCACCTTAATTTCGCTACTATAATACTCCTTCAAAACTTTTGCTATGAATTCTTCTCTCCAATCTTTGCCATAAATTATTATTATTTCATCAAGATCGAATGACCTTTTAAATTTTTCTACCAGCTCTATCTCTTTGCCTTTATAAAAGGAAGTTTTCAAATACCTTATAGAATCCTCAATACTTCCAAGGGCAAGTGCCGCTTTCAACGGCTGAAACAAGCTCTTGCCAGAAAAGCAAATCAATCTTTTCATGCCATTACGTCTATATCTTCTCCCTCCCCTTTCAAAGCTTCTTTTAGGGCAACGATTGCAACTTCAAGCTGTTCCTCATCAGGTTCTTTCGTTGTTAAATACTGAAGTGCAAGTCCTGGAGATATGACGATTTTCATAAGCCATTTGGGAAACTTGGAGAAAAGCACTAAAAGTTCATAAGACAGCGAAGCTATAACCGGTATCATGATCACTCTTGAAACTATTCTGTACTCCAGTGTGGGCTTGAAAAAAAGCGAAAGAAAGCTAAAGAGTATAACTGAGGATATCATAAATATCATCAAATAGTTGGTTCCACACCTTGGATGTATCCTGCTGTAGCCTTTGACATTCTTTGGCACAAGCTCTATGCCGCTTTCAAAGGCGTTGATGGTTTTGTGCTCTGCACCGTGATATTGAAATATCCTTCTAACATCTTTCATAAGAGAAATTATCCAAACGTAAAGCAAAAACAACCCTATCCTTATCAAACCCTCAACAAGTGAAAAGGCGAATTCGTTGCTTCTTAAAGGTTTCAAAAGGTTGGTTAAAAACATTGGGAACATAAAGAACAGCCCTATTGCCACAGCAAAAGCTATGAGTATAGTTATTACTCCTTCGCCCTTTTTCATCTCTTCATTGTAGGCTATCTCTGCTGATCTGTTAAGCGCTTTTATCCCGAACAAAA
>JAMOOR010000347.1 GCA_027065235.1 Thermotogaceae bacterium
TTTTGGAATCCTTCATACAACCCACATTGGAAAAAGAAAAAAAGAAAGAGAAACTAAGCGCAAGAATATCAATAGGTATATTCGAAATGAAGGGTGAGATACTAAACGAAGTAAAAGAAAGAAAAAGGGACTTATTCGATGTAATGATTAACGAGATTGATAAGATCTCAAAAGAAGGCAAACAACCCATTCTCATAATAGATGAAATTCAGACACTTGAAGATATATACATCAATGGAGATAGAGAACTTCTCAAGGAATTTTTAAACTTCTGCGTCTCTCTAACAAAAGAGACCCATCTTTCACATGTTGTTATATTAAGTTCCAATACGATATTCATAAACAGGATTTACAGTGATGCAAAGCTTAAAGAAACAAGCAGATTCTTCAAAGTTGACCATCTGGATAAGAGTATAGTAGTGGAGTGGCTAATTTCAGAAGGATTTAAAGATGATGAGATAGAACTTATCTGGGACTATCTTGGCGGTAGCATATCACAGATACAAAGAATGATGTTTGAGAAGAAAGAATTTAACACATTAGAAGAGTATCTTGAACACAGGGCGTTTTTGGCATACACAGAGATTATGCACTTTTTAAACTTCTCAGGTAAGATAAACAAAGAAGAGAGAAAGCTTTTATATGATGTATGCAGAAGCATAATTGAAAATGGTTATTTTAAACCAAAAGATGATAAATATAGAACAGTAATAGAGAAGTTTTCAGAAGTTGAGATTCTCTTCTTTGATCCATTGACATTGGAAGTTAAGGGAAACAGTAGGATTTATGAGAAAGGAATGGAGAAGTTGGTTGATGGGTGAATGAGTAAAAGGGTAGATGGGTAAATGGGTAGATGGGTGGATGGGTGTAAGAGTGGAAGAGGGGATGAGTAGACCAAAAGTTTCCACCTCCGAGGTGGAAGGATGGGTTTTTAAATAATATAGAAAAACAAATCATAATAATGACGAAAAAGGAGCAAAACACTATGAAAAAACTCCCAATCGGTATCCAGACATTCTCAAAGATAATTGAAAATAATTATATTTATATAGACAAAACAAAGGAAGCCTTGGATTTAATCGAAAACTACCAGTATGTCTTTCTCTCTCGCCCAAGAAGATTTGGAAAATCTCTTT
>JAMOOR010000348.1 GCA_027065235.1 Thermotogaceae bacterium
GTCCTTTAAAAGGGTTATGTTGTACCCTTTTAATTGATCTTCATACTTATGAAGCATTTTTATCGCATAATTTTGAAGGGGAGCAATGGAGAAAAACATTAAAGTCATTATTATCAGCGTTAAAATGGAACGGGTTCTCATATCGTAAAATTCCTTTTTCATTTTTTCTCCCCCTTTACAAGCGCTTGAAAGATGGTTTCAAAATCAACTGGTTGATAATCTCCTTTCGCCCTTTCCTTTTCAACTATGTAGACTTTCTCCTGAGAAGTCGTCTTGTATAGGTAGCCACCTTCAACTCTTTTGTTCACTTCAACTACCACTGCTACATACTTTTCCTTCAGTTCATCTAAATAATCCATTTCCACAAAACTTCCATCTTTCATTATCGCTACCTTATCCGTAATTTTCTCCACTTCAGGAAGAATATGGGTTGTTATGAGAAAAGACTTTCCATTCATCGCCATTTCTCTGATTATCTCTAAAACCTCGTTCCTAATAACAGGATCAAGCCCCCACGTCGGCTCGTCCAATATGTAAAGGTCAACATCTTCGGAAAAGACTATAGCTAAGTAAAGCTGTGTCATCATTCCATGGGAAAGATTTGCCACTTTCTCATCTAAAGGCAGTTTAAACCTTTTTATAAATTCATAGGCTCTTTTTTTATCGAAATACTTAGACACATACCCGGAAATCTCCAACATCTTTTCTATGGTATAGCTTTTATAAAGCCTCTTTTCCTCCGGAAGATAGCTGTATGCACCATTTAGCACAATGTTTCCTGAAGTGGGGTTTCTTAGCCCTGTGATACACTTTATTGTGGTGGTCTTTCCCGCACCGTTAGGACCCACTATTGAAAATACCTCTCCTCTGTCTATTTCAAAGCTTATTCCTTTTACAGCTTCAAGACTTCCATATTTTTTAACAAGATTCTCTACTTTAAGGATCACATATATCGCCCCCAAAAACTTCTTTAAATACAGTCTTTACTTCTTTTTTGGAAATTCCTTGTTCCTTTAAGTTTGAAAGGATTTCCCTGAGCGTCTGCAACTTTTCTTTAAAAAACTCATCTGTATTTAAAGAGGCGACCACATATCCCTCACCCTTTATTGGCTTTATCACACCTTCCATTGCAAG
>JAMOOR010000349.1 GCA_027065235.1 Thermotogaceae bacterium
GTTTGGCTCATAGAGGCCCAATTTCTTAAGCATTTTATGTGCTGCGAAGTGGTTAAACATCGTGACGAAGGCCGAGCGGCCGCGCAGGAGGTGAGCGCTGCCCTTCCCGCCCTGCGGTGATGCAAAATCGTAGATGAACTTCTGTATCCCGGTGATGTCGCCCTTGATAAGAAGTGCCTTTCTGTGTCCAACTTTCCGAAGGATATTTTCAGAGGGCGACTCCTCAAATTCCTGTTTTTTAAGTGATCTAAAAGCGACATGGGCAATAGCAGCAGTCATTCTAAGATGATCATAAAGTGACATATCGGGGCAGGGATAACCCCAATATGGTGTTGGAAGCGACCATAGATGCTTTCGGAGGATGTTTAAAAGCTCGGATATTTGTAAAGACAAATTAACTTTTTTCTGAGAATTGTGGGCAAATTTTTTAAATTCTTGTTGTAAACTTCCAAAAGTTAAACTCTGTCGATCTTCAAGAATGCTTGGATTTCGCACGGTTTTAGGAAATAAAATTTCTTCGTTACCCCCATGATTTTTATTTTCCTTTTTTTCTCTCAATCTCAGATTTTCCCAATAATATCTTCCCGGATAACTATCCTTTTTGTCTTCAATGACTTTATAACAAAAATGTTCGCCAGAAACGTATCCAAGAAGATCGATAGATTTAAATTGCGAAATTAGATAAAGTTGTTTAGGCTTTAAGTATTTGTTATATTGACCATATCTTTCTTTAGCGCTTTTTCTATCTGCAAAAGAAACCAATTTGGCTAATTTTCGAGCAGTTTCTTTTATGGACTCATTCACATCGACATCTTTATAGCATTCATCCGGAACATGGTGCCGACTTGCAACCTCTGTAAGCAGATTTTTATTACAATCTAAGAATTTACCTTGTAAGTATTCTCCAAGAAATCCGAATGTTAGTCGAGCGTGTCTTCTTTTATACTCTTCGTCATTAGTAGGTTTCTTTATTTCCTCGTCGTATTCTACTATAAATTTGTGCATTCTCACTGCCTTGCCGATATCATGCAGGAGTGCGGCAAGGATCACGCAAAGCTCTTCCTGACTAACATCGTGTTTCATATCGATAAACCTCCTTGATAACGCTGCAAACTTTAAAGAAGAACCAGCG
>JAMOOR010000350.1 GCA_027065235.1 Thermotogaceae bacterium
TTCCAGCATCCAAAGATAGAAGATAAACACAGAAGATGGATAGAGAAGATATTCCAGAAATACTGGAATCTTCCTTATGATTATGTCTCTCTTGCGGAAAACACACTTATAGAGGTAGCTTCTGTAGGAATGGAACCAATAGAAGCATACCTGGAAGGAAAGATGCGCTATCAAAATCCGTCTGCAATGATATGTAGCGAGCTTATTGCAAGGATATTCGAAGATGTGGGGCTGAAAGTGGAAAGAAATGCAGAATTTGTAACGCCGGATGATCTTGCAGAACATCTTGTGAGAATAGTGTGAAATAAGAAAAAGCCCTCCGGACAGGAGGGCTTCTATATTAGGTGGCGTTCAAACAGATGTCTTCGAAGCGTCTATACTGGCGGTTAACGCTGGTGGCCAGGGGCGGAATCGAACCGCCGACACCTGGATTTTCAGTCCAGTGCTCTACCAACTGAGCTACCTGGCCACTGAATTTTTCTCTGGTGGGCGCGGCAGGACTTGAACCTACGACCTCCTGCTTGTAAGGCAGGCGCTCTCCCACTGAGCTACGCGCCCACCCACCTTATGGCGCCCCCAAGGGGATTCGAACCCCTGCCTCTGGCTTGAAAGGCCAGTGTCCTAGGCCGCTAGACGATGGGGGCTTTCAAAGAACCTTAAACACTGCGGTGAGAATTTTACATAAAATCCTTCCTGTTTTCAAGGGGGTATTTAAATAGCCCTATAGATAGAGTATCCAGTTTGGGATAAAGGGGAAGGCAAAGAAGTGGGCAACATAAAAGATACGATATATAAAAACTAGGCAATGTTTCTATTTTAAATAAATACTTTTACCATCATCCAAATCGCCGCTATTAAAATGACATAAATAAAGATTTTCTTAAGATTTTCCGTTTTTACCTTAGTTGAAAGGCTGGAACCTATCAGGGAACCCATGGATGCAAATATAGCCACTGTTATATTGAATTTCCAATCTATACCCACACTCAATCCCTTACCTATAAATCCGGTTGTTGCCGAAAATAGCACCATAAGAGAATTCGTTGCAAAAGCCAGTCTTATAGGCATATTGCCTAAAATAATTAGCAGGGGAACGATTAGTCCTCCACCCGAGATTCCCACCATTCCAGCTACAAATCCTATTGCAAAAACGGAAGGTATTATTATCAAAAGTGGTATTTCATATTCCTCATTGCAACATTTCCTTTTTAAAGTTGGGCCAATTTTAATATTCAAACTTTCCTTTTTTCTTGAGATTAAAAATGCTGATATAAACAGCAATATCGAAAATGTAATTTTAAGAACAGTAACGCTAATCTTTGCAGAAACAAATCCACCCAAAAAGGAGCCACTTGCGACGGATGCTATTAGAATCAGTCCTATATACCAGTCTATTAAAGCTTTTCTATTATATATCAACATCATCATGAATCCTGAAACCATTAATATAAATAAAGAGGCTGAAGCTGCCTGATGATAAGGGATGCCGTAAGCTAAAAATATCGGAACAAAAAATTCCCCTCCACCTTTTCCCAACATAGATAAAACAAGGGTTATAAAAAACACAATAATTCCGACAAGAATCATTATATTACCTCCTTGTAATCATAAAATACTTATCCCAAACTTCTATTAATTTCCCAATTACAACCATCAAACAAGCTGTAATCAGTGCGTTCCCTGAATTTTACCATTTCTTCTTCTCTTCAAAAAACCTGTTGTTATATGAACAAATGATCAAATGTTAAAGTATATCAGATGACTCCTCTTGTCAACTGGTTTAATGATTGTATAGGGGAATTTCTATAAAAAGCTTCATGTCTTATAATCGGCTTTTACTATCACAGATGCTATTTTTTAACAGTTTTTCATAACTTCTCATCTCTGACTTTGCAACAAGCTGCTATAATGAAAACTCAATCATTCTCTGATAAAATCCACGTTGGTTCATGGTAAGGAGGGAGGGCTTTGAGGAGGAGGGCTTTTTTCTTTTTATTACTTGCAACGGTCATTTGGGGAAGTTCCTTTCCGATACAAAAGCTCATAATTGGCGATGTGTCCCCAACAAACTACATAGCCTTTCGTTTCGCAATAGCTGCTATTTTCTCTTATGTATTTTGGGGGAAAGGAAATTGGAAATACGGCAGTCTTCTTGGTGTTATTTTAGCTTTAGGTTATCTTACACAAACTGTTGGACTTAAATATACAACAGCCTCAAAAAACGGATTTTTCACTTCACTTTATGTCGTTTTAGTTCCCGTTGTATCGTGGATTTTGGAAAAAGAGAAGCTTCATATAAGTCAAGCTGTGGGACTTACAATGGCGGGGGTAGGTTCTTACCTTCTGTCAGGTGGGGTGAAAGGATTCAATTTCGGAGATTTCCTATCCCTTTTATGTGCGGTAGCCTTCGCCTTTCATGTGGTTCTCATAACGATTTTCTCCAAAAAAGCCAAAGAAGAAGATCTTTTAACCCCACAATTTACCATAACATCAGTTGCTAACGCAATTTTTGGTTTAGGTACAAGCTGGTATCTATCGGTAGGAGCCATCATGTCAGCCCTTTACAACGCCGCCTTATCCACTGTATTTGGAATCTGGGTTCAGGTTAAGTACCAAAAGCATGTGGGAAGTAACACAACCGCTATAATCTTCGTTGGAGAACCGATATTTGCTGCGCTTTTCTCCTGGATAATCCTTCACGAAACGCTTTCACCTATGCAATTTTTAGGAGCAACACTTATGGTTGGAGCTATAATCATATCGGGGGTTAAGAGCTTATGAGTGTTCTTGCAGGGAGTATTGCTTTTAGCATTGCTACTTTTA
Source organism: Thermotogaceae bacterium (assembly GCA_027065235.1). GTDB lineage: Bacteria > Thermotogota > Thermotogae > Thermotogales > Thermotogaceae > JAGHBG01. Next base: position 2,824 of record JAMOOR010000350.1, read on the forward strand.
TATCAAGGATATTTGGTCTAGCAAGAGATGTAACATTGGCAGCTGTTTATGGAGCATCGGGGGTCTTAGATGCTTATCTTGTCTCTATAATATTTCCTTTCTTTTTAAGAAAAATATTTGGTGAAGGAGCTCTTGGATCTTCTTTCGTTCCTTTCTACAAGAGCACAAAAGAAAAAGATGAATTTGTCTCATCTGTGATAAACACGTTTCTGATAATAACTGTTTTAATAGTTGTCGTTGTAGAGATCTTTCCAAGTATAGTTCCAAATGTCTTTGCAGTTGGATACAACGTAGAAGGAAAATACCAAATAGAAAAACTTGTAAGAGTTACCGTTTTGTTTGTACCTGAAGTTCTCCTTTGGGCAGTTTTTTATTCCATACTCAACAGTCATGATAAGTTCTTTCTCCCTGCCCTTTCTCCGTTCTTGATGAATATTGGCGTTATATTGGGAACCCTGATTGGAAAAGATGTGTTTTGGAGTGCTGTAGGGTTTGTCTTAGGAGGGCTTTTTGCCACCATTGCTCTTGGAATAGAAGCTGTGAAATATTTTAAATACAGACTTGTATTCAACAAAATGAAAGGATTTTGGAAGGCATTCTCTCAAGCTACATTGGCGATGATGGCAAATCAATTAAACCTACTTGTAGATGTTAATGTGGCATCTTTTTTGGGTCATGGTTCCATTAGCTTTCTCCAGCTCGCTTCAAGACTTTATCAGCTTCCTTTAGGGCTTTTCAGTGTGGCGGTCTCTACAGTAGCCTTAAGTAAAATGAGCGGGAAAGATGAGAAGAGCAAAGAAATGAAAGATGCGGTTGAGACAGTTCTTCTTTTTACACTACCATCTTTTGCTGGACTTCTTCTTCTTTCTAAAGATTTGATATATCTTATTTATGGATACGGAAAATTCGACGAAATTGCCGTTTTGAACACCGCAAAGGTTCTTTCAATGTATTCGATCGGAGTTGTTCCATATTCGCTATACTACATAGCTTTGAGGTATCATCATTCTTCCAAAAGAATGTCGATACCCCTTTATGCTTCGATTCTCGTAGCCTCAGTAAATGCTGTTTTAGATGTCATCCTTGGAATGGCAATGGGAGCATCTGGAATTGCCTTTGCCACATCGATAGCTGGAATAATAGGAATGTTGTTTTTTATGGTGAGAAAAGAGTTATCCATTATATATAAGGAAAATCTGAAGATAACCATAGCAACCCTAGTCATGGCATTCGTTATATACATAGCCCATCCAATTACAAACGGAAGAATATTCACGCTGGGCCTAATCGCGATAGCAATCCTAACTTACTTTCTAACTCTCATTGCACTCGGTTCTGAGAAGGTAAGAGAGGTTTACAAACTCATTCATAAATAGCACTCAAATATCCAACAACTTCTAAAAGATCCCCTGATATTTCACCACTCGTTGCATGTTTTAATATCTTGACTCTTCCTAAATTAAGAAGCATCAACGTTGCTACGGGTCCATATCCACACATGGATACGTTTGCTTCATATATAGCGGTGTATAGAATTCTCGGATCCTCCGATTCTATAGCCTCTATAACCAATTTATCTTTTTTCACCGTTGTTTCATGGTCATCATAGTGATTAAGGTCGGTAGATGCAATAATCACGGTGTTTGGATATAAGGAGAGATATACAGATATAGCTTTCGAAAGATCTGCAGCGGTCTTTGGAGACTGGTCAAGCATGGTTATGGGAACTATCTTTACATCATTTCCATAAATATATTGCAAAAAGGGAAGCTGCACTTCCAATGAATGTTCCATTGTATGTGCAGCTGTATCGGAAGAAGCTAAATCGGAATTCTCTAAAATAATCTGAACGGCGTTTTCATCAACCTCAAGTTCTCCCAGTGGCGTTTGCCATTTTCCAGACGGATAGACACTTACAGGTTTCCCATACCCAGTATGATTAGGACCTATAAGTATAGCTGTCTGGGGCTTTCCTTTCCTTGAAAGCTCGTAATACGCCCATGCTGCCACTTGGCCGCTGTACACGTAACCTGCGTGGGGAGAGATTATTCCATAAGGTTTTGAGAGAGGTTCGTTATTTTTTTCTGGTAACTTACCAGGTCCAAGTGGCCCAAGAAAAGCAGCTTCTATAGAAAGTAAAAGTTCATCCTTTGAAGATGGATAGAACATCCCTGCAACTACTGGTTTTCTTACCATCCTTTCACAACCCTTGCTGTTATAAATATGGTTAAATTTCTCTTCTCTGCAGTTTCAGACACTGAGCGAAATAAAGAACCAATTATAGGAAGGTCACCCAAAAATGGAAGCTTATTTTCTGTTTTTTCCGTAATCTCTCTCATAAGTCCCCCTATCACAATGGTCTGACCATTTTTAATGATGACTTTTGTATTAGCTTCTCTAGATCTTTCAGATGCTAATGGAGTCTGACCTTCCTTAGCGCCGGTTGGGGCAGAATTGCTAACCTTTATATTAATATCAAGCTCAATGGTACCATCAGGTCTATAAGTTGGAGTTATAGTTAGCTCCACACCGTAATTCTGCGTTAAAGGAGTTCCACTTGGAAGGACGTATATCTCTTTATCTCCTATAAATATGCTAGCTTTCTCACCACTTGTCGTTATAACCCTCGGCGCTGCCAAGACTTTGGAATTTCCCGAACTTTGTCCAGGAGAGTAGGATAAACTGAGTTGGGATCCCAACAAACTCTTCAAATAATTCTCATACTGGGATGCATTCAAGATATCTGTTTTTAAAGAGAGTCCATTAGGGCTTACGGATATATTCCCACCAGGCATTGGAATTCCAAGATTTGTTGTAGTAGTTATCGAGTTATTTTTCGAGAGGATCTCGTCAACAAGCTTTACCTCTATCTCTATCTGCTCAGGAGCGGTTGATATTTTGTTTATATAAGCCGATATTGTCTTTAAAGTTGACTCATCTTCAATTCCTGTTATTATGGATAACCCACTTGTTTCATCCATAAAAACCTTCCCACCGAAGTAGTTGACAAATTCTTGAACCTTCTTGAAATTATGAGATATATCAAAAATCAGTAACTTCTTTTCTGTAGAAGTAGCTCCCTCCGTTTCTTTAGTAGCTCCGCTTTCAGATGGGATTTCTTCCTTTTTATTTAGGACATAAGTATTATCCATAGAGTTTAGAGTGTAACCGTACAGTTCTAATATCTTTTTAAATTTGTCAAGAGTGATCTCTGAAACGTTTAGATACACCGTTTCCATTGGATAAGTTACAAATATTATGGACTTTCCAATAGATTTGAACACTTCTTTGACAACATCCCCCAAAGGAACCCCAAGAGCATCTATTGAAAATTTATCTCCTGAAACAGAAACAATCTTTTTCACAGGAGTTGATAATTTTGTTTCCGTTGCAGCCATAACCTGTGTTGAAGCAGGTGTAATGCTGGAAAGCTGCCTTTCAAGGTCCGTTATTATATACTGCAAAGCCTCTATCTCTTCTTCACTACCTGAAACT
>JAMOOR010000351.1 GCA_027065235.1 Thermotogaceae bacterium
TTGCAAATTCAGCTAATCTTTCTTTCACATAATCCATCCACCATGGGGTGGCATTTTCTATCATGACTCCCACACTTTTTAAGTCAACTTCTTCGGGTTTCATCCATCGTACGATTCCTTTTATAGTATTTTCTTTAATCTTAACTTCAACAGCATCACCAATTTTATATTCGTCTGTTGTCAAAATCCTTGTTCCGTGAAAGGATGCATCCAGCATTAATCCCCTTTTACTATTTATAACACATTTCTTTAAAATCGGAACTCTTTTTTCTTTCCGCTTTTCCCTGATTTTAACTTTACCAAGTGGTTTTAGTATAGTTCTATTTTCCCCTACCTTTTCTACCACGCATGGAAAGATAAAGTTCCATCCTCCAATTGAAAGTCTGACTTCGAGATTATCCCCTTCATTAATTTCTTCAACAGATTTAACCATAAATTTTCCCTTTTCCATTCCCTGGTAGATACCAGCTATTTTTTTTTCACCTTTTAATATGTCTATATACATGCCAATTACTTTATCCTTCAGCAAATCTACTAGTTTCAAATTCTTATCCCTCCGTTATCCTATTCTTAAAAACGCTTTCAATTTATCAAGAAATGTTTTTTTCTCTTTGATTTTTCTTTCTTTGGTTATCAAATTGGCTAATCTGTATATGACGAGAGATGGTTGTGAAGTTTTCTTTTCAACAACAAACGGTTTTTGATTTTCTACGCTCTTTCTGACTGAATTATCAAATCTCATTATATGAGTGGCAGATGGACTCATTCCGATAAATCTTTCTATAACTCCTATGAACCTTTCCATGCATTTTCTGGCATCCTTCATATCTCTTGCCATATTTAGAACCACATGTAATTCGTCAGGATCAATACCTTTAACTGCCATCATCTTTAAAAATGTATAGGCATTTATCAATGACGTTGGCTCAGAGGTTGTTATTAGGACCATAAAATCAGAGGACTCGTAGAAATTTTCCAAATTTTCGTTATATCCTGGAGGGAAGTCGAGGATTATAAAATCATATTTGCTCATAACTCGGGAAAAATCCTTGAAAAGAGAGTCCTTGTTCCCTATATTAAAATAAACGAGATCTTCTACATCTAAGCCGCCAGAAATAATGTCTATATCGTATTTTGTTTTCATGATTATATTATCAAGACTTGTCTTATTCTGAAAGTAATCCTTCATTGTCAACTTTGCAGAAGATCCCAGCAAAATTTCAACGCTTCCAAAGCCGATATCTATGTCATATAAAAGTACCTTTTTCCCAAGTTTATTCATTGCTATAGAAAGATTAACGGCGATTAAAGACTTTCCAACTCCGCCCTTTCCACTTACAACGCTTATTATTTTAGGCTCTTGTTTCAAGCCTTCAGCTTGTCCTAGCATAATTTAGCACCTCTTTAACTACCATCTTCGTTAGTTCAAAAGTGTTTGCTACAAATATATCTTCTGGGACCCTTTGACCATTTGTTATAAAGGATATTGGTAGATTTGATGTGTACGGTACATTTATTATAGGTCCCATCGCGTTTGTTTCATCAAGCTTTGTCAATATCACATGGGTTGGTCCAACTTCTTTAAATTTTCTCAATATGTCTTTTATATCTAAAAATCTTGCTGTCATGCTAACAACCAGAAATACTTTTTCAGGAATCACAGTATCAACGATCGCTTTCAATTCCCTCATCTGAAGATCATTTTTCTGACTCCTACCTGCTGTGTCTATCAGAATTGCATCGTAATCTATCATCGCATTCAGATGCATTCTTGCCTCTTGTGGAGTATATGCGACTCTTATGGGTATATTCATTATTGATGCATACGTTTTAAGTTGTTCAGCTGCAGCTATTCTATATGTATCAAGCGTTAATATTGCTATTCTTTTCTTCTCCTCAAGCGCCAGTCTCGCTGCAATCTTTGCCAACGTCGTTGTTTTTCCTACACCTGTTGGTCCTACGAATATTATTCTACCTTCGAGACTAACTTCCTCTGTTTTTATGTATGGCCTTAAATAATCTATGAGTTTGTATTCTATTTCTTCGTTGTTTATGTCAATATCTCCATAGTTCATCCTTAAAAATTCTACAAGTTTGCTGGTTACTTCGTTGTCTATTTCATGAATTTGCATTGATTTAGCAATTTTTTCGATGCCTGGAGGAATATTTGTTGTTTTTCCAGATATAACCATCATCTTAAGCTCTGATATCATCTCTTTTATTTTCTCCATCTCGTCCGTAACATTGGAATTGTTTGAAGCTTGTATAGCTTTGGATTCTGTAATAGCTTTTTGAAGCCTTTCTTGACGATTTTTCTCCAGAATTTCTTGGAGTTTATATATATCTTCTCTACCTATTCTTTTAGGTTTTTCGGATTGCTTTTTGTGGTTTTCATCTTCCACAACTGCGGTAACCTCAAAGAATGTCTTTGCACCAAGACCAAAGAACCATCCACCCTTTTTTACCTTTCGAGTACTTAGAATAACAGCATTATCACCTAGGTCTTCTTTTATCATTTTCATTGCTTCTGCTACGTCCCTGACTAAGTACTTTTTTACCTTCACAATCTCACCACACTTTCAACTTGAAGTACAAAGTCCTCAGGTATTTCCTCATAGGCTATGACAGGAACGTTTGGTACAAACCTTGCTATAAGTCTTGAGAGATATGGCCTTATCTCACCAGATGTTATCACCACGGGGGAGTATCCTTTCTTCATCAAGTTCTCCAGTTCTTGAGATAATTTGTTAATAATTTCCCGCAAAACATCGGGATTCATCGCTATTACCCTCTGATCTCCTTCTTCGGTTATAGATTCTGCTATCTTTTTTTCGAGTTCCGAATCAAAAGCTACTGCATGAATTTTACCATCGGAAGCTTTTAGCGGGGTAACGATCTGCCTTTTCAGAGCCCTTCTTACCTGCTCTGTTAGGTAATCAATGTCTTTTGTTTTTTCACCGTGTTCAAGCAATGTTTCGAATATCAAAGGTAGACCTCTTATGGAGACACCTTCCCTTAATAAGTTTTGTAGTACCCTTCTAACTTCTGCTTCTTTGAGAACATTTGGTATCAAATCCTCTACAAGCTTTGGAACTCTATGACGAAGTCCTTCGACAAGAAGCTCAAACTCTCTTGCACCAAGAAGTTCATGAGCATGCCTTTTCAGTACTTCGGTAAGATGTGTTGCGAAAACTGTCGGAGGGTCAACTACAGTAAATCCAAGATTTTGCGCCTCTTCCTTTCTCGACTCATCTATCCAGAAAGCTTCCAGTCCAAACGCAGGTTCTTTTGTCGGAATTCCAGGAAGCTTAGCTTGAACCCCACCTGGATTTATAGCCAAGAGTCTGTTGGGAACAAGCTCATATCTTGCAACCTCAGCTCCTCTTATCTTTATAAGATATTCGTTAGGTTTGAGCAAAATACTATCTCTGACCCTTATAGGTGATACAACAAGTCCCATTTCAAAGGCTATCTGCTTTCTAACCATGGTTATCCTTTCAAGAAGATCTCCGCCTTGCGAAGGATCAGCAAGAGGAATTAATCCGTAGCCAATTTCAACTTCGACGGTGTCAGCTTCTATAACTTCTGCTACTTCCTCAGGAGAAGATAAAACGGGTCCTGTAGGTGCTGCTGGAGTTTCTTCCGCTCCAGCAAGTGCTTCCTGCGGTATCTGAGCACCCCTTGAGCCATACCAGGCTGTAAAAAGAAGAAGTCCGCCAACAAGGGATGTTGTTATTGGAAGGGGCGTAAAGAGTCCAAGAAAGACCAAAACTCCACCTGTAAGATAGAGTACCTTCGTTTCTCTCCCAAGCTCTGTAATAACTTCCTTCCCAAAATTTTCTTTTGAAGCAGCTCTCGATACGATAATGCCTGTTGCCGTTGATACCATCAGTGCAGGAATTTGAGATACAAGTCCATCACCTACGGTCAAAAGGGTATAAATTTGTGCTGCTTCACTGAAAGAAAGTCCATGCTTAACTGCACCAATTATTAAACCACCTATTATGTTAACAAAGGTTATGATGATGCTTGCAATAGCATCGCCTCTAACGAATCTACTAGCACCATCCATCGCTCCATAAAAATCAGCTTCTCTTCGTATTTCTTCTCTTCTCCTTCTTGCTTCTTCTTCTGTTATAAGGCCAGCATTGAGGTCAGCATCTACACTCATCTGTTTTCCTGGCATAGCGTCCAATGTAAACCTTGCTGCGACTTCAGCAATTCTTTCAGCGCCTCTTGTTATAACGATGAACTGTATGATTACGAGGATAATGAAAATAATGAGCCCAACTACATAATCACCTTTTACAACGAACTCTCCAAATGTTCTTATAACCCTTCCTCCGAAGTTCTTTCCTTCAATCAAGATCAACCTTGTCGATGTTATGTTTAATGCTAATCTAAAAAGCGTCATTATAAGTATCAAAGTTGGAAAAGAAGAAATTTCGAGAGCACTTCTTATGTACAAAGTGGAAAATAAAAGTATCATCGATAGGGTAAGATTAAGTATCTGGAACAAGTCCAGCATGTAGTCAGGTATTGGAATGATCATCAAGAGAACTATGGCTACAACAAGTAGCGACACTCCAACATCCCAGTGTTTCATTAGGTCACTCCTTCTTTAAGTGAATAAACATACACCAATACCTCTGCCACTGCTCTATATAGATCAGGAGGTATCAACTCACCAATTTCTACATTGTTGTAAAGCTCCCACGCAAGAGGAGGATTTCTAACTATTGGGATATTATACTCCCTTGCAACTTTTTTTATAGCTTCTGCTATTTGATTCTTTCCTTTTGCAACTAATATCGGCGCTTCATCCTCCTCTCTTTCATACTTTAAAGCCACTGCGACATGATCAGGGTTTGTGATGACCACGGTGGCCTTGGGAACTTCTTGCATCATCCTGCTTCTCAATATTTCCATCATCATCTGGCGTTGTCTTCTTTTAACTTCTGGGTTTCCTTCAATGTCCTTCATTTCTTCTTTAACTTCTTGCTTTGTCATCATCAAGTTCCTTTCGTATTCCCATTTTTGATAAAAGTAGTCAAATACTGCCAAAGCTAAAAGCGCTATACCTGTTTTTATCATCACGTCAACAATAAGCTTTGATAAGTGGGCAGCCGACTCTATAGGACTCATCATTGGGTAAAGTAAAAGCTCATCAAGCTTTCCTTTTAACGTAAAGTACCCTACAAGCCCAACAACAACCACTTTAAGCAGAGCTTTTATCAACTCAAAAAGGGATCTTAAAGAAAAAAGTCTTTTAAAACCCTGTATAGGATTAATTCTTCCAAAATCGAGTTTAACGGCTTTTGGGGCCACAAGAAATTTAGTCTGCATAGCACCTATAAGAACGCCAAGTCCCATGCTACCAACCACAAGCAGCGCAAGTATAAGCGCCACACGCGAAAAATTCTGGATAACCTGTTCACCAAGGGAATATATGGAAACATCATCATGCATGTCAAGCGACAAGAATGGAATAAATGCGTTTTGTATAAGAGTACTAAGGTGAGTACCAAGAAGAGCAAGAGCAACGCTTATAAAGAGGAAAGAAAGAGCCATGTTGAGCTCTCTTGAAGCTGCAACATTACCTTCCTCTCTTGCTTTTTGCCTTCGCCGCGGCGTAGGTTTCTCAGTTTTATCAGGATCAGCGAAGAGTTGTAGGTCTATTTCGATATGAAAGCTTGCGCGTAATTTATCATTTTGTCCGTTAATATCTCGAAAGTCTCCGCCCATATTGGAATCATCCCCAAAAATATTATAAACCCCAAAAGAACTTTTAAAGGAATCCCCACCATAAAAACATTCATTTGAGGTATAAGTCTTGAAATTATCCCCAAAAGAACTGTTACAACGAGCATGAAAGCGATAATCGTTATACCTATCTGAAGAGCAAGAACGAACATTTCGCCGGAATGATCTATTATGAATTTTCCAAGATCGAAGTGAACACCGTACATCGTTATTGGAATTTTCTTTAACGAATTGGCCAGTATTGAGTAAAAAACGACATGACCTTTAGCAGCGGCGAATATGTACAATGCAAGTAGGTACATATAGTTTCCAAGAAGAGGAATATCTGGTGCGTTTGGATCAAAACTTGATGCCATCATAAAACCCATTTGTATCGAGAATATACTGCCAGCACTCATCACCGCCGAAATGAGCATGTAAGCTATAAAACCTATGATAACCCCTACAAGAAAATTATTTATAAAACCTGAAAGCATGAGCATTGGATTTATATCAAGTGGTATATTCACGTTCGGAACAGAAAAAACCATAAGCCAGCTCGTAAGAATTGCGAACATAACTTTTACAGTTGTCGGAATATACCAACCTGAATAAAGAGGAGTGGCAAGCAAAAAGCCTGCCACCCTTGTTAGTATAAAAGCCCAAACCATGAATTTGTTTTCAAGGAAGTAGAATATCTGTTCCATGTTTTTTAACTTATCACACTCTTCATAATTTTTCCAAGTTCAACGAAGCTCTCTTTAAGGGATGCACCTCCTACAAGTCCACCATCTATGTCCTTTTGTGCGATTATAGGCAAGAAGTTGTTTGGTTTTATGCTTCCACCGTAAAGTATCCTAACCTTTTCTGCTACTTCCTCTCCGAACATCTCTTTAAGAAGATTTCTTATAAACTCATGAACTTCTTGTGCTTGATGCGGTTTGGCGACTTTCCCAGTTCCTATGGCCCATACTGGTTCGTAAGCTATAACTATTTTCTCCACATTTTCTGCGGAAAGATCAAACAGAGCTTCTCTAAGCTGCTTTTCCACAACATTGAAGGTAAGTCCCTTTTCCCTCTCTTCAAGTTTTTCTCCAACGCAGAGTATAGGAATCAAACCATGCTCAATGGCACTTTTTACCTTTTCATGAATCAGCTCATCTGATTCCTTAAAAATGTGTCTTCTTTCTGAATGCCCAAGTATTACATACTCAACTCCTATCTCTTTAAGCATAACTGAAGAGATTTCTCCTGTAAATGCTCCTTGTTCTTCATAATGCATATTTTGCGCAGCTAATTTTATATTAGTTCCTCTTATTATCTCTGCAACCTCTGATAGTGCTGTAAATGGTGGAGCTATAACTATTTCAAAATTCCTAAATTCTCTCATTTCATTCACAAGCATTGATGCAAACTCTTTTGCCTCTCTGATTGTTTTGTGCATCTTCCAGTTACCGGCAAGAATCAATCTTCTACTCAGTTTTTTTTTATCTAAAATGGAAGCTATTCCGGGAAGATCTTTCCCTTCCAAAAATTCAAGAGATGCTCCTCCACCTGTTGATACATGAGATACTTCTCTTGCAAGACCAAACTTGTTTATAGCTGCTGCACTATCTCCTCCTCCAATAACCGTTATTGCACCCTTCTTTGTGAGCGTTGCAACCATCTTTGCTACTTCTTCCGTTCCTTTCGCAAAATCGTCTATTTCAAAGACTCCCATCGGTCCATTCCATACCACTGTTTTTGCTCCCTTTAATTTTTCTTCAAAGAGTTTCACGCTCTCAGGACCTATATCAAGTCCAAGCCAGCCCTCCTCAATCCCATCATCTATCTTTACAACTTTGGTCTCAGCTCCAGCTTCAACCTTTTGAGCTATAACAAAATCAACTGGAAGAACTATCTCAATTCCAAGTTCTTGCGCTCTCCTTAATATATCCTTTGCAAGGTCTATCTTGTCTTCCTCAACCTTTGAAGAGCCGACCTTTTTTCCAAGAGCTCTGAGGAATGTAAATGCCATAGCTCCGCCGATTAAGATTCTGTCAGCTTTTCTCATGAGGTTGTTTATAACACCGATCTTGTCAGAGACCTTAGCTCCACCAAGGATAACATAGTATGGTTTTTCTGGACTATACGCAGCTTTTGAAAGAAACTTAATCTCTTTTTCCATAAGAAATCCTGCAACCGATGGAATGAACTTTGCTATTCCAACATTAGAAGCGTGCGCCCTGTGAGCTGTTCCAAAAGCATCGTTCACATGAAGATCAGCGTAAGAAGCCCACTCTTTTGCTAAGCTTTCATCATTCTTCGTCTCTCCGGGATGAAACCTTGTATTTTCAAGAAGAAGAACTTCTCCTTCTTTTAAACTTTCAGCAGCTTCCTTTGCCTTTTCTCCAACTGTTTCATCAACAAATTTTACTTCCTTTTCCAAAAGTTCTGAAAGCCGCTCAGCTACGGGTTTTAAAGAGAGCTCCGGAACAACCTTTCCCTTCGGTCTTCCAAGATGGGATAGAAGGATTACTTTAGCACCATTATCGATAGCGTATTTGATTGTGGGAAGAGCAGCTCTTATTCTTGTGTCATCTGCTACTTTTCCATCCTTTAGAGGAACATTAAAATCCACCCTCATTATCACTCTTTTTCCCTTTATATCCACGTCTCTTATAGTGAGTTTTTCCACTTTTCATCACCTCCCGAAATGGATTATACTACCAAAACGGTATCTTGAACGGTATCACTTTTAAAAAGGTACTTGCAAAGGAGTGAGAAAGTATGTATGCGATTCACATATACACCGATGGGGCTTCAAGAGGAAATCCTGGAAAAGCTTCATGGGCCTATGCTTTTTTTAAAGAAGGAGAAGACCTCCCCTTTGTTAGGAATTCAGGGTATATTGGTATTGCTACGAATAATTATGCTGAGTACATGGCGGTTATTAAAGCCCTTGAGAAAGCCTTAGAACTTGGATATAGAAATGTTGTGCTTCACAGTGATAGTCAACTGCTGGTAAATCAACTTTTGGGTAATTATCGAGTGAAGAGCAGTAATATAAGGCCTTTATACAATAAAGTTAAAGAACTTTTACAAAAGCTAGAAAATTATAGAATCGTACACGAAAGGAGAACCAATCCTTTTGTAAAAATAGTTGATAGGATGTGCAATGAAAAACTCGATGAAATAAAATAATCACTCAAACTCGTCTTCAAAAGATCTTGAAATTTTAAAGTTTATGAGCGATATTCCAGCTACAATGAAGAATATTATTATAGAAATTGCCGATGCAAATCCAAAATCTTGACCTCTTCCACCTTCAAATGCCAGTTTATATGTATAAGATATCAATATATCTGTAGCCCCAGCTGGTGTTGTAGCGTTTGGTATAGCGGGACCTCCTCCGGTTAAAAGATAGATGTTAACGAAGTTGTTGAAGTTAAAGGCGAAGGATCCAACCAAAAGTGGTGCCACGGTTGTCATCAATAACGGGAAGGTTATTTTCCAGAATCTGTGCCATTTTCCAGCACCGTCTATTTGTGCTGCTTCGTAAAGTTCCTCAGGAATTGATTGCAGCGCTCCTAGAGATACGGTCATCATATAAGGAAAACCAAGCCACGTGTTGACAGTTAGAACAGCAACCTTTGCCCAGAATGGATCATTAAACCATTTTATGCCTTCCATTCCAAAAACTTTTTCTAGTATAAATCTGTTTATGATTCCATAGGTTTCGTTGAACATTCCGTTTTTCCATACGAGAACCGAGATGAATGCAGGCACGGCCCATGGGATTATAAGAAGCGTTCTGTAAATAGTTCTTCCTTTTAAATTACGATCGTTCAAAACAAGGGCAAAAGAGAGTCCGATAACGAAGGTGAACAATACACTCAAAGCAGCCCAGGTAAATGTCCACCAAAATATCTTGAAAAAGGGGCCAGATATAGTCGGATCTTTAAATATCTTTTCAAAATTTTTCAACCCTACAAAATCAATATATCCTGCAACGAATACCTTTTTTCCATTTACAACATCGTAAAATGTACCATTTTCTTCAATCAATTGTTTGCCGGTGGTTGTGTTAATTAGAACTTCTTTGACCTTTACATTGCCGTTGGTGTACTCTTCTTTGTAAGATAAACGGTATTTATGCTTTATCTTGAGAAACCGCCACTTTCCATCTTTGTACAGCCTTAATGCTATTGTGCTTCCGTCAGGAGCCTCAAATTCTGCTTTAAAGAGGTATTTCTGTGCTATCTCAGTTTTAAATTTACCTTCATTTATTTGAAGAATTTTGTCGTCTGGAGAATAAAATCTTTTGTAAAGTATATTGTTGATAAGCAGGTATTTTGGATTTGTTTTATTTGGTATGAAGGAGATGTTTTTTGCTTCCTTGATGTAACCCTTAAATAGTAACACTTTTCTTCCTTCCACGAAAGCAGGTTTTGGCGGAAAAGCTATGTAGTTAGTATTAGCGTTTTTAAACAAAATCACGAATTTTTCTCCATGGGTAAAAACACAGTAGTTCCAAGTCGGGGATGATTCAGCAATGTAGGTGTAGGTTGGATCTATTATAAGTGTTTTAATAACATTTTCCCTTGTTTCCATATGACCAGTTCCGTAGTTTGTGAACGCAGTTTTTATTGTGAAGTATATAGGATAAAATACAAGGACGAATAAGAGGATAAGAGCTGGTATAGTATATCTGTAGGGATACGCCCTGGGGTTGATAACAAGGTAATCAATTAACAGCATCAATATAATAATGGTAACCCCTAGCCCAGGAAGCGTGTGAGTTGATATTAAATAAACCGCTGACCAAAACATTAAAGCTGTTATTATTGATAACGATATGTATTTAAATGTTCTTAATAACATTTTCCACACCTCTTGCTGTTTTTGTAAATTTTATCATAAAGAAGGAGGGAATAAATAGATGAAAATTTATGATTATAACAAAGAGCATCCCTTTAACCTGGAGGAAAGACATATAAATAAATATGGTGAGGATAAGCTATTTTTGTTTGATGCTCCCTACCATCCTGAGGTAGAAGAATCGAAAAAGATTCGGGTGTACTTTTTTAAATCAAAGAGCGTTCCATGCTGCAATCTAATTTTCCTTCATGGTATAAGGAACGGTAATATCCCTTACCTTTCCTGGTTTGCAAGGTGGTTTTCAAAAAGGGGGGTTAATGTTTTTTATCTTATTCTTCCCTATCATGAGGAAAGAGCAAGGAAAGGATGGAAGGGTGGAGAACCTTTCTTTCACTCTTCACCGGCACATTGTGTGGTTAAATTCCATGAAGCTGTGAAAGATGTTAGAAGAACTATAGATCTCATAGATACCATAGAAGAATTTAAGAATTATCCTACACATATAATGGGATATTCGTTTGGTGGAATAATCTCTACAATGGCGTTGGCTTTAGATGCAAGGATTAAAAAGGGGGTGCTATCGTATACAGGAGGAGATTGGCATTGGATAAATTGGCATTCTCCTTACACTGAAGTGGTGAGAAAGATGTACAGGGAAATCGGTAACGAGTATGGGTGCAGAAGTGAAAAAGACTGTATAAAATTCAGAGGAGATTCTATGAAAGTGGTCGATAGTTTTAGCAGCATAGATGATATTTTCGACAAATCTCCCATTGGGTGTTTTCATTATGACCCTATTTCCTATGCTAAGTTCATAAGCCAACCCATCCTTGCATTTCGAGGAATGTTTGACAAAATCATACCCCTGAGGAGCACATCTGAACTTTTAAGCTTAATAAAGAACAAGAAAGTAGTTTGGTTACCATCTGGTCATAAAAGTTCTTACTATTTCAGAAGAATAATAGCCGAAATTTCACTGAATTTCTTAAAGGAAAGATAGCTATTATCTTTAAATAAATAGCCCGTGTGTTCTTTTCCATCAAAAGTTTGTTGACAAATATCACAAAGTGGTATACTTTTTGCTGGAATGTGTAATGTACAAACCATAACCTTAAAAAGGAGGTATTCTGATGGAGGAAAGGCATTTAACCAAACTCGAGCCGCTTGGTCCACTTTATGAGATGGCTCAAAACCAGTTCCTTAAGGCAGCTGATCTTATCAATCTAGAGGAAAACATCAAGAATTTTCTGCTCTGGCCTCAAAAAATCTTAACCGTTCACTTTCCAGTCATGCTTGATGATGGTAGAGTCCAGGTGTTCGTAGGGTACAGAGTCCAGCATAATACAGCAAGAGGACCCGCAAAAGGCGGAATTAGGTACCATCCTAATGTGAATCTTGATGAAGTTGCCTCTCTTGCCTTCTGGATGACCTGGAAATGTGCAGTTATGAATCTCCCGTATGGTGGAGGTAAAGGTGGAGTCAAGGTAGACCCGCATAATTTATCTGAAAGGGAATTAGAAAGACTTTCAAGGAGATTTTTCTCGGAAATCCAAATGATGATTGGTCCAAACAAGGACATTGCTGCCCCTGATGTTAACACCAACCCGAAAATAATGGCGTGGTATATGGATACATACAGCATGAATGTGGGCGCAACCACGCTTAGTGTTGTAACAGGAAAACCTGTCGATCTCGGAGGTTCTGAAGGAAGAACAGAAGCAACAGGAAGAGGGGTTGCAATCATAGCCAACGAAGCGGCAGAAGTGCTTGGAATGGATATAAAAAATGCGACAGTGGCTGTTCAAGGATTCGGAAATGTTGGTTCTTATGCTGCAAAGATAATATCTGAAGAATATGGTGCTAAAGTTGTTGCAGTATCTGATATAAGTGGTGGAATATACAACGCCGATGGATTCGATATAGAGGATCTTATCAACTACAGAAATGAAAATGGTGGTGTTATAAAGGGATACCCCAAAGGTGAACCTATAAGCAACAGGGATCTTCTCACCCTCGATGTCGACATACTTATCCCTGCAGCTCTTGAAAACGCTATAACTGAAGAGATTGCAAATGATGTAAAAGCAAAAGTCATTGTTGAAGGAGCGAACGGTCCAACTACGGCTGAAGCAGAAAAAATTCTTCTTGAAAAGGGTGTGTTCATAGTTCCTGATATTCTAGCGAATGCTGGCGGTGTTACGGTATCTTACTTCGAATGGGTTCAGGATCTTCAGAGTTTCTTCTGGGATATAGACGACATAAGAAAGAAGCTCAAGAAGATGATGGTAAAGGAATTTGGGGAGGTTTACAAGACAATGAAGAAATTCAAGACGGATATGAGAACAGCTGCTTACATAGTCGCAATTGACAGAGTCGCTGTTGCTGTGAGGAAGAGAGGATACTATCCGATGTAAGGGGGATTTAGATGAGGGAAATTACCCTTGATCTTGTAAGAGTTACAGAAGCAGCAGCTTTAATGGCAAGTAGATATCTTGGAAGAGGTGACAAGGAAGCAGTAGATCAGGCAGCTGTCGATGCTATGAGAGGTATGCTCGACTATATAGATATGAAGGGAATAGTCGTTATAGGTGAGGGAGAAAAAGATGAAGCACCAATGTTATATATAGGAGAGAAAGTTGGGAACTGGAAAGAAGATGCTCCAGAGCTTGATATAGCTGTTGATCCCATAGATGGAACAAGGCTCGTTGCTTATGGAAGACCTAATGCTGTTAGTGTAATTGCAGCAGCGGAAAGAGGAAAAATAGCGTTTCTTCCTACTTTCTACTCTTTAAAACTTGCTGTAGGACCGGAATTGGTTGGAAAATTGGATATAAATGCGCCTATTAGGGAGAACATCAGGGTAGCTGCTGCCATCCTAGGAAAGGATATTCATGAATTCACGGTTGTCATTCTTGATAGAGAAAGGCACAGAGAGATGATAGAACAAGTAAGAGCATTAGGAGCACGGATAAAATTGATAAGTGATGGTGATATAGCTGGTGCTATAGCCACAGCTATGCCTGACAGTTATGTGGATATGTACATAGGAATTGGTGGAACACCTGAAGGAATACTGGCAGCTGCAGCCCTCAAGTCGCTTGGCGGAGAACTCCAGATGAAAATGTGGCCAAGAGATGAAGAAGAGAGAAAGAAAGTGGAAGAGTTGGGTTGTGATGTGGACAAAGTCTATTACACAGAAGATCTTATAGGTGGGGAAAATGTGATATTTGCAGCAACTGGGGTCACAGACGGAGAATTTCTAAGAGGAGTGAAATACGGAAAGCACAAAGCAATAACAGAGTCCATAGTTATGAGATCAAAAACAAGAACAATTAGAAGAATTTCGGCTGTCCATGATCTAAGATTCAAAACTATACCGCTTAAAAGTGGAGGAGAAATGAAATTTGTAAGAATAGAACTTTAAAAAGAGGCGCCCTTCATGGCGCCTCTTCTATTATCACCTCGTATCCAAAATTTTCAACGGCTTTTTTGAGCATTGCCGAGGCGCTACAGTATCTATCTTGAGAAAGTTTGACAGCCCTTTTTATTTTGTCATGAGGTATTTCTTTTTCCACTTCAAATATGTAAAGAACCTTTATCCATGTGTAAACTTTAGGGTGCATCTTCGCTCTTTCATACTCTATCTTTACATCAAAGGATTTCACCTTTTTCAAAAGTTTCATTTTAGATAGAATAGAGACCACATCCATTCCTGTGCATCCTGCTAAGGCCAATATGAAATGTTCCATTGGTCTTGCCGCGGAATCGCTTCCTCCTACTTCTGGTGAGGAATCCATGAAGACATCGTGACCTGATGGAGTTCTCGAATAAAAAAGCATGTTTCCTCTCCAATGCATCTCAACACTCGCCATATATCCACCTCCAAGTCCGTGGTTATCAAAATGATATTATATAGCTTTTTATGTGATATAGTCCGTAACTTACGAAACTATTTCAGAATAAGTGTTACCTTTTCCGCTATACCTGATGAATAAAGCCCAGCCGTTCCAATCCCTCTTGGCAAGGAGTCAAGCAGTTTATCAGGATCAAGTATCTTTGCACCTGCTATAACTTTCACTGGGAATATGTCTTTTACAAGTGTGGCGGTTGGGCCTACTATCGCTACTCTGTCTGTTTTTACATAATCCAAAACCCATTCAATTGTCCAATTCACTATGGAAGAAGCGGAAATTATAACAACATCGCAATCTTCAAGATAAGTTGTTATTGCCCAATCGGGGAATTGCCCCCTTTTTCTGTTCCTTTCAAACACCCGAACCTTTGCACCTTTTTCAATAGCTGCCATTATTAGAGGGCCAATCTCGCCGATCATTCCTACAACATCGCCCTCTTTTATTTCTAAATGTTCCAAAAGATCTCCTTTTTGCAGATTTTCTTTCTCTGACAGCACGGCGTTGATAGTAGCAAGCCCCAAAGATTTTGCTAAGGGATTTTCACTGGTAAAAGCTTCAATGAATGTTATGGCCTTCTCTCCAGGTTTTAAGAGCAAAGAATAATTCTTCCCCCTACCCTCTGAAAATTCTTCACATTCTCCTAAAAGATCTTGCTTTAAATTGTAAGCAACACCAGCAGAACCATCGGAAAGCTTTACACCGACAAGTCCTATACCGATAACAAAGTCCTCTACATATAAATCTTTTGCCGCATCTGTTGATTTTTTCACAAGATTTTTAAGAATCCTCATCAGCACACCTCCCAAAACTTTTACATTAGTTTAAAGCTCTGATAAGAATATTAATATTTGTGCTAGGGCAAAGTAAAGATCTGAAGGGATTTCTTGAAGAATTTCCAGTTCGTAAAGATCATGAACAAGCTCAGGAGATCTTATAACAGGTACCCCGGCTTTTTTTGCTTCATCAATAATAATTTCTGCAAGCCAACATTTTCCTTTTGCAACAACAAAGGGAGCATCTCTTTGAGAAGGGTCATATTTTAAAGCAACAGCAACTTTTTCTTTACACGTAGAATCCAAGGCCTTTTCCTCCTTGAACTATGAGAACATTTGATACAAATTTTTTAAGCTTTTCCTCTAATGACCTTATTTTCTCATCATCAATATGCTTATCTGATACAAGTTTTAATTTCGTGTCGAGCTTGGAAAGTTCACCTTCTAGAAGTATTTCACCGTATTCTTCACTGAAATAATTAGCTCTTAGTTTAAACGATATCATGTTTTTTTTAATATATAATCTAAGCTTTTTTCTATCTCCTAAGTCGTAGGATCTGAATTCAAAAGGAGAAGAAAGAGTTCTGAGCCAATATCCAAATGCTCTGCTAACATTCGGCTTTTTTCTTTGAAACTCTATTCCTCTCTCTTTCAATATTTTCACTGTTATGCTACTAATAACACCGTACTTTTTCAGAAACGGTTCACCTTCGCGATAATAGTCTCCTAGTCTCTTATAGTACCAAGTTGGAAGTCCTCCTAATCTTTTGTAAACATTTCTTGTCATCTCCACAAGAAAGACTATGTCATTCGGGTTATTCGTTTTAACAGATTCCATGATTGGAACGGCTTCGTTCAGGGGAGGAAGGGCAATCATAGAATCAACAACAATACTTCCCTGGAACTGCGCATAGGGGTCGTCTTTTTTAAACTCCAATATCCAACCCTTCTTTGGGAAGTTCTTCCTCCCCTTTATTTTCAATATCTTTTCTCCTTTTGGAGTATGGACCTTCACATAACTTTTGTATATATCAACAACCACTCCGTTCATATCGATAAAATTATCGGCATTACCATGAAAGAACTTTACCTTTTATAGTCGAAAAAATTTCCACTGTCTTTAGTCGTTAAGCTCATCGTTACATCTATTATTCTCCTTGCGGATTCGCACAGAAGAACCGGTGCTGCTGAGCCTCCCATATCGGCTCTTACCCATCCATGGTGCATAGAGATAACTATTATGTTGTATCTTCTAAGTTCATTTGTCATGGATGCTATGACCATATTGAGGGCAGCTTTTGAAATGGAGTAAGAAACGCTTGTTGTTCCAGAGAAGAAATGGTCTAAGTCCCCAGACACGCCGTGATACTTCATAAGCCTTTCATTGGCATAACTCCAAAATCCTTCTATATCGTTTATATACACCTTCCCATTCGCAAACCTTTTGCTGTAATCTATCCTT
The DNA here is from genome assembly GCA_027065235.1 of Thermotogaceae bacterium. Classification (GTDB taxonomy): domain Bacteria; phylum Thermotogota; class Thermotogae; order Thermotogales; family Thermotogaceae; genus JAGHBG01. The sequence goes on from JAMOOR010000351.1 coordinate 16,752, forward strand.
TCCAAAGTGTTTATTCCCACAGTAAGGGCATTCGGTAAATGTTTTCAATACGCCTTTTTTCTCTCAGCTATGTTTTTGTTTTTGCTTTTCCTTCATCTGCAGCTATTTTAACAAAGAAGCTTATCTCTATCTTACCACCCCTTCTTTCTTTCTTTCACATGTTTTGTTTTACTTATTTATCGAGGTGGATTTAAGTATATAATCGCCAATCGCCCAATAATATAAACTTTTATATTCCCAATATTCTGTCTAAGAACTCCTTTGTTCTTTCGTTTTTGGGACTTGTGAAGAACTCTTCTGGAGGGGCTTCTTCCAATATTTTGCCTTCATCCATGAACATAACGCGATTTGCAACTTCCTTTGCAAACCCCATCTCATGAGTTACAACTATCATTGTCATTCCACTGGATGCAAGATCTTTCATAACGGATAAAACTTCATAAACGAGTTCAGGATCAAGGGCCGATGTAGGTTCGTCAAAGAGCATTATATCAGGATCCATCATTAGAGCCCTTGCTATTGCAACTCTTTGCTGCTGACCACCGGAAAGTTTTGCAGGGTATACATCCTTTTTATCCAAAAGTCCTACTCTATCAAGTAGATTTTCTGCTTTTTTAATGGCCTCCTTTTCATCCATTCCGAGGACTTTTACAGGTGCGAGGGTTAGATTTTCTATGACCTTCAGGTGGGGGAATAGGTTGAAATGCTGGAATACCATGCCTATCCTTGTTCTAAGCTTGTTTACATCTTTTTTAGGATTAACAAGCTTTCCTTCAAAATATATTTTTCCTTCCTGATACTCTTCAAGATGGTTTATACACCTAAGAAACGTACTTTTACCAGAGCCACTTGGGCCAATTATCACTACAACCTCGCCTTTTTGAATAGATAGGCTAACACCTTTCAAAACATGTAGTTTTCCAAAATATTTATGTATGTTTTCTGCTCTCAGTATCTCACTCATCTTATCGCCAACCTTTTTTCGGTGTATCTAACTATTCTTGCTAATGTGAAGGTCATAGCGAAATAAATGAGAGCCACACCACCGTATATAGAAAATGAAGCAAAGGTTCTACTTATAACTATCTGTCCTGATTTCATAAGTTCTGTTATGCCGATAACGGAAACGAGGGAACTGTCTTTTAAAAGCGCTATAAATTCGTTTCCAAGTGCTGGTAAGATGTTTCTGAAAGCTTGCGGGAGGATAACGTACCTCATTGCCATCGTGTGGGACATTCCTAAAGATCTTGCAGCTTCATATTGACCCTTGGGAACCGATTGTATTCCCGCCCTTACTATCTCCGCAACATAAGCTCCGCTGTTTATTCCAAGGGCTATAACGGCAGCCGGAAAAGCTTCAAGATTCAGACCGAGACTTGGAAGGCCGAAGTAAATGAGAAATATCTGAACAAGAAGAGGAGTACCTCTCAAAAATTCAACATATATAGATGAAGGAATGCTTATTATCTTCCTTTTTGACAGTCTTCCCATGCCGACGAAAGTTCCTATTGCTAGACCCATAAGAACAGATATAGCAGTTATTTTTAGAGTTACAACTGCACCTAGAAGAAGGTACGTAAAATTTCTAATTAAGACTTCAAGTTGGTACATCATGGTAAGACCCCCATTTTAATCAAAAAGGGCGCAGAAGCGCCCTGTGAGGATTTTTAGAACCATTTGTCTATTAAGTAATCGTAGGCGGTTTTTGTTTTGAGTTCTTTAAGAACTTCGTTAATAACGCCAAGAAGTTCTTTATCCTGTTTCCTAACGGCAATGCCGTAGTTCTCTTGGGAGAGAACGGGACTTGATATTTCAAGTTTTGGGTTGAACTTAACATAGGCTTGTGCAGGTGCGAAATCAAGCACAACAGCATCGAGTCTTCCAAGTGCAAGATCGAGGAAAGCATCGGTGAATCTTGTGTATCTTACGATGCTGACCCCTTTTACCTTGGAAACATCAATATCGGCGGTTGTTCCTTGCTGAACCCCCACCTTATGACCAGATAAATCTTGATAGCTTTTTGGAGAGAAACCTGACCCTTTTCTTACAACGATTACTTGTCCTGCTGTGAAGTATGGATCGGAAAAGCTGACCATTTTTTGTCTTTCTTCTGTTATGGTCATCGCCGCAGCAATGAAGTCGATCTTTCCTGTTATGAGTGCAGGGATAAGACCGTCGAAAGCAATATCTTTAACAACTAGCTTCACACCAAGTTTTCTTGCTATGGCTTGACCTATCTCGATGTCAAATCCTACCACTCGTTTTGTCTGTTCATCAACGTACTCGAATGGAGGATAAGTTGCCTCTGTTCCGAGAATAATTTCGCCGCGTTTTTTAATGGTGTCGATAACCGTGGCAAAACTTGAGATGATAAAAATGGAAAGTACCAAAACCACCAAGAATTTCTTCATACCCACCACCTCCCAAAAAGTTTTGTGAATTTTACATTAATAATTCTATTTGTGCAAGTTTTGAAGAGAGAGAGTTATTTTGTGAGGATTTTGCAATTACCTTTTTATTGATTAAAAATTCAATACTCAGTTTTTGTAACTCATTTAGTTCATTTGCACAGAACAATATCCTGAATTTTTGATGATCATTAATCAAAAATAAAAAATTCACAATAAGGATTTATGATGTTATAATTCACAAAAGTTCTCAAAAAATTTCGGGGGTGATGTTGTGAAAGAGTATAGACCTTCAGAAATAGAGCCAAAATGGCAAAAGTATTGGGAGGAACACAACCTTTTTAAGACTGATCAAAGATCGGATAAACCAAAGTATTATGTGCTTGTCATGTTCCCTTACCCATCTGGAACAGCTCATGTCGGGCATGTTAAGAACTATGTTATAGGAGATATAGTGGCAAGGTACAAGAGGATGAGGGGATACAATGTACTTCACCCCTTTGGTTATGATTCCTTTGGCCTTCCAGCTGAGAACGCGGCTATAAAGCATAAAATTCATCCAAAAATCTGGACAGAAAAGAATATAGAGACGATTAGAAACCAAATCAAAAAAATAGGTATAAGTTACGATTGGGATAGAGAGATCGCCACCCATACTGAGGAGTATTATAAGTGGACTCAATGGCTATTTTTGAAGCTGTATGAGAAGGGCCTTGCATATAAAAAGAAGGCAGCTGTTAATTGGTGCCCGCACTGTAAGACGGTTCTTGCCAATGAGCAAGTGAAGGATGGAAAGTGCGAAAGGTGTGGAACGCCCGTTACTATTAAGTATCTTGAACAGTGGTTCTTTAAGATAACGGATTATGCAGAAGAGTTGCTTAAAGGTCTTGACAAACTTGAAGGCTGGCCAGAGCATGTTAAAACGATGCAGAGAAATTGGATAGGGAAGAGTGAAGGAGCAGAAGTTGACTTCCCTGTAGAGGGTCTTGATATAACGATGAGAATATTCACAACAAGGCCAGACACTCTTTGGGGAGTTACATTTATGGCTATCGCTCCGGAATCACCTTTGGTTGAACAGATAGTTACAGAAGATAGAAAAGAGGGTCTTCATGAATTCTTGAAAAGGGTTAGTCAGCAGAATAGGTTTGCAAGAGTGGCTGAAGGTACGGAAAAAGAAGGATACTTCCTTGGAAGATATGCTATAAATCCTGTAAACGGAGAAAAGGTTCCAATTTATGCAGCAAACTACATCCTTATGGAGTATGGAACTGGGGCAATAATGGCCGTTCCTGCTCATGACCAGCGAGACTTTGAGTTTGCAAAGAAATATAACTTGCCAATAAGAGTTGTTATAAAACCAAAAGACGGTTCTGAACTCGATCCTGATAAGATGGAGAAAGCCTTTACAGAGAAAGGGATACTCGTGAATTCCGCGGAATTTTCTGGCCTTACTTCTGAGGAAGCGATTCCAAAAATAGTAGAGTGGCTTGAGAAGAAGGGCATAGGTAAAAAGTCTGTTCAATACAAGCTTAGGGATTGGTTGATATCGAGACAGAGATATTGGGGTGCTCCTATTCCAGTGGTTTACTGTGAAAAGTGTGGAGTTGTTCCCGTACCGGAAGACCAACTGCCTGTAAAGCTCCCCGAAGATGTTGAATTCATGCCAACTGGTCAGTCACCCCTTGAAACCCATGAAGAGTTTAAAAAGACAACATGTCCGGTGTGTGGTGGACCAGCGATTAGAGAAGTAGATACCATGGACACCTTTGTTGATTCTTCATGGTATTACATAAGGTATATTAATCCCAAAATGGATGATAAACCCTTCGATGTTGATGATGTTAACTACTGGATGCCCGTAGATCAATACATTGGAGGAGTGGAGCATGCGGTTCTCCACCTCATGTATTCCAGGTTTATAACAAAAGTTCTTCATGATCTTGGCTTCATTGATTACGACGAACCGTTCACCAACATGTTTACACAGGGAATGATATACAAAGATGGAGCAAAAATGAGCAAATCTAAAGGAAACGTTGTATCACCTGATGATATGATCGAGAAATACGGGGCTGATACGCTGAGGATGTACATATTGTTCATGGCTCCACCAGAAAAAGATGCTGAATGGAGTGATGCAGGGATAGAAGGTGTGCATAGATTTGCAAAAAGACTTTGGAACGCTGCTCAGAGGATTATAGAAAAAGTTAAAGATGTCAAATTAATTGATAGACCTGTTTTGAAGGATAAAAAGGAAAAAGCACTGCGAAGGAAACTCCATCAGATGATAAAGAAGATAACGGAAGATATAGAAGGAGGTTTTAAATTTAATACAGCTATAAGTGGCCTTATGGAACTTGTTAATGCCATAACAGATTATTTGAACAATACACCAGAGGATAAATGGAACAAGGAACTTTTGAGAGAGGTTATAGAAAATCTCATCCTGATCCTTTCGCCCTTTGCACCACATATGGCGGATGAACTCTACAACGATCTTGGATACGAAGGGAGTGTGATGCTTAACGCATGGCCAACTTGGGATGAAGAAGCTTTGAAGGCTGAAGAGATAGAGATAGCAATTCTTATTAACGGGAAAGTTAGAGATAAAATGATCATACCCGCTGATGAAAATGAAGAGGAGATAAAGAAAAAAGCATTGAGTAGGGATAAGATAACAAAAATTCTTGGTGAAAAAAGTCCCAAAAAGGTAATATATGTACCAGGGAAGATAGTCAATATCGTAGTGTGAGGTGATGGATTTATGAAGATACCTAAGCCAGCTATAAAGAGATTGGCTGTATATTACAGGTGTTTACAGAGGATGAAGGAAGAAGGAAAGGATAAGACTTCTTCTAAAGAGATGGCACAGAGGCTGGGGATAAAGGCGTGCCAGATAAGAAAAGATCTGTCTTATTTTGGTGAATTTGGAAAAAGAGGAGTAGGATATAACATTGACAATTTGCTGGAAAAACTTAAGGCCATACTCGGGCTTGAAAGCGTGTGGAGAACTGTGGTTATAGGAGCGGGAAATCTTGGAAAGGCTATAGCAGGATACAAGGGAATTAAAGAACAGGGATTTGATATAATCGCACTTTTTGATGTAGATAGAAGAAAAGTGGGAAAAAAAGTGAATAATGCAAAAATTCATCACATTGATGAATTGGAAGAGTTTGTGAAGAAGAATGATGTTAAGATAGCAATACTTTCTGTGCCTAAAGAAGCTGCTCAGCAAGCTGCAGAAGCTGCGGAAAAAGCAGGGGTTGAAGGAATTCTTAACTTTTCTCCAAGGGTAATCAATGTATCTATACCTGTGGAAAATGTGGATATAGCAGTTTCATTGAAGTCGTTGACATTCCAAATAATTAGGAGAAAAGGGAAAGAAAAATGAAAAAGGAATACGATGTTTATTTGAAGATTGACAAGGATAAAATTCACGACCTGAGTTACATATTGGAAGTAGAAGACAACCTTGCTAATATAAGGAAATATGAGAATGGACTTTTAAGGATAATAGTTCCAGAGGAGCTATATGAAGATTTGATGGAGCTGCTAAAAAGTATAAAGAGAGAGGTTCCATTCGAGATAGAAAAGGTTGAGGTGAATAGTGGGAGTGCTTAGTAAACTTTTTCCCATTGAGCATGTTAAAAGTATAGAAGATATCGATTATTACCGGCTCTTCAGAGCCGGTTTTGACACATTTTTGTTTGACTATGATTTTACCTTAGCGCCTTGGGGAGAATTAGAAATAAAGGAAGAGACTGAAAGAGTCTTTGAAAAGCTTCATGATATGGGAGTTAAGGTTTTTATAGTGACAAACGCCAAAAGAGAAAGGGTGGAACATATAAAGGAAAAATTTCCATGGATAGAAGTGTATTGGAGTGTTAGAAAACCCTCAATTGAGAGAATTTCAGAAATATTGAATGAGAAAAGCATTTCACCATCCAAATGTGTCATAATAGGAGATCTTTTTCTAACAGATGTTTTAGTTGGAAACAGGATGGGTATGTATACCATTATGGTGAATCCACAAACATATAGTGCTATAAGGGTGTACAAGAAGATAGTTGGTGCTCTAAGTGTTATCTTATATAGAACCTTTTTTTTTCTATTCGGATGGGTTTTTCGAATAGGAGCACTTATCTCACCCAATGAGAGGAAAGATAACATAAGGAATATCGATTACAATTCGTTGATAAAAAGTGGTTTTGAACTTTTTATATTTGACTTTGATAACACTCTTGCTCCTTGGAAATCTGCAACTATCTTAAAGGAAAATGAAGAAATTTTAAAGGAACTTTCAAAGAAGGTGAAAGTTTTAATTGCCTCGAATTCATCTTCGAGGAGGGTTAACACTAACTTAGATGTGGAAATTATTTGGAGGTCGTACAAACCTTTTGCTAGTAAGGTAAAAAAAAGGATAAAGGCTTTGGGAGTTGATTATAAAAAAGTTGTAGTGATCGGGGATCAACTTTTTACTGACGTCTTGTTCGGTAATCTTATAGGAGCATATACGATAAAAGTAAATCCCATCAAAGAAGAAGAGGCGATTGTAACTAAGTTTAATCGTTTTTTGGAAAAACTCTTTTCAAAGGTGATGGTGCAGAAGCCAAAGATTTCTTGCAAAGGAGGTAAAAACGATGATATTTGTAGATAGAAAAGGAACGAATTCTTATAAATGGGATATGAGGCCAAAAGATGCACCAGAAGATTTGATATCGATGTGGGTTGCCGACATGGACTTTAAATCACCAGAGTCAGTTATAGAAGCTTTGAAAAAAAGAGTAGAACATGGGGTTTTTGGATATACATTCAAAGATAATGAGTATTTCGAGTCTTTAATATATTGGATGGAAAGTTATCATGATACGAAGATTAAAAAGGAATGGATTGTGCCTATTCCCGGGGTTATTTTTGGGGCAGCAGCTGCTTTGAGACTTTTTACAAATGAAGGGGATAAAGTTATAATTCAACCTCCTGTTTATTGGCCCTTCTTCTCAACCATAAAGGAAAACAAAAGGGAGATAGTAACAAACAATTTAGTATTTAAGGATGGAGAATACAAAATGGACTTTGAGGATTTGAAAGAGAAGGTAAAGGGTGCCAAGGCTTTCATACTTTGTTCTCCGCATAATCCGGTTGGAAGGGTTTGGAGTGAAGAGGAACTTACAAATCTTATAGAAATTCTTAAGGAAAATGACATTCTTCTTATATCTGATGAAATACATGCCGATCTTATATATAAGAAATTCTATTCAATAGTGAAGTTCCATAAGATGTATGACAAGATAATCGTTTTAACGTCTCCCCATAAGACGTTTAACATTCCTTCTTTACATATTGCAAATGCCCTTATACCAAATGAGCGAATAAGAAAAGAGTTTGAAGATTATGTTAAAGCCTTACATCTTCACATGACAAATCCTCTTTCTACCATAGCTATGATTGCTGCATATAGGAAAGGAAGAGAATGGCTTGGAGAGGCTTTGAAGTACATAAGAGAAAATATGAGAATGGTTGTTGAATGGGCAAGAGACAAACACTTTGTTGATGCTTATCTACCTGAGGGAACCTATCTACTTTGGCTTGATTTCAGGAAAACAGGGTTTGACGGCGATAGAATTTTTGAAAAATTGTTGAAAAACGGATTGTGGCTTCAAAATGGAAAAAGTTTTGGGTGTGCTGGTAATGGATTCATGAGGATGAACGTGGCTACTTCAAGGGAAGTAGTAAAGGAAGCCCTTAAGAGAATAGAAAAAACCTTTGGATAGACGGATTTATAACCTAGTGGGAGCTAAAAAATAAGGTTGATTTTCAACGCTTCTGCTTTTTTAAAAGGCACCAATTGGGGAAAGATTAGCCATCTTTGAATGAGTGTTTAATAATATAAGATCTGCTGAACCACGAAACCTCTAATTTCACAATATATTGCTCCTTTTCGGCGATAACACAAGAAAATTCGCTATTCAGATTTATCAGCTCACCATGTACTTCTCTTTTGTAGTGTTTCCTTGTTTTTGTTTTAATAGATACAGATTTTTCCTTTTCTGAAACATTTATTGTAGACTACCTAACGGAACGTCTTGATGGTAAAATAATTTACAGCGGGGTGATAGAGTTGAAGGTGCTTACTGTTACTTTCAATCCAGCGCTTGACAGGGAAATAATACTTGATGACTTTCAAGTGAATAAGCTTCATAGAGTTCCTTCGTTTGATAATATGGAACTTTCTCCTGGCGGGAAGGGGATAAATGTCTCATTAGCATTGGCGAATTTTGGAGTGCCTTCTGTTGCGATGGGATTTCTCGGTGGATACATGGGAAGAATACTCTTAGATGAGCTTAGAAAGAAGTCAAGGATGGTTTCCACCAATTTTGTTTTTATAAGGGGAGAGACGAGGGAGAATATAGAGATAATTGATCCCACCAACAAAACGATAACAGAGATAAATTCACCCGGCCCAGAAATAGAGGAAGAGGACATAAGCCATCTTATGAGAAGATTCAGCATGACGCTTTCAAGGGTGGAAGTTGTGGTGATCTCGGGGAGTATTCCGATGAATGCACCAGATAACTTATACCCTATGTTTGTAAAGGAAGCTTTGAAAAGAGGAAAAGCAATTTTTGTTGAGACAACAAACAAAAACCTAACTGCTCTTTATGAAAGCAATGTAATGCCGACCGTGGTAAAACCCGATTTAAGGGCGGGAAATCATCTGCTTGGCAAGGATCTGAAAAGTTTGGAAGATTTTGTAGAAGCAGGTAAGAAGCTTCTTAATGTAGGAGCTAAGCTCGTTGTGCTTTCATATCATATCGATAGTGATATTATAATAACAGAAGATGGTGTATGGATGATATCTCCGACAGTAGAAATAGATTATTCACATCTTTTGGGAACAGGTGATACATACACAGCAGCAATGGTTTATAAGTATATTAATGGTGAAAGAGATTTGGTTGAAATAGGAAAATTTGGATACATAGCTGCCCTTGCAAAGACTAAAAAGCTGAGAAAAGAGCTTCCAACATTGCAGGAAGTGGGAGAATATAGAGATAAATATGAAATAAAAAAGGTGGGTTGAAATATGAAAGTATCTGATGTGATGGTTTACGATATATCGGCAGTTTTTGAAGATGATTCTGTAGAAAGAGTCGTTGACATTATGTCAAAGCAATTTTTGTCTGGGGTTCCTGTGGTGGATGAAGAAATGAGGGTTGTGGGGTTTATAACGGAGAACGACATAATGAAAGCTTCTATACCAAGTTATTTTGCTCTTTTACAATCAGCTTCTTTCTTGCCGGATACCAACCAGTTTGTAAAGAATATATCTCAGATAAGAGATGACAAGGTTAGTAAGTACATGAGTAAGCCTCCAATAGTTATAATGGAGGATGAACCTCTTATCCACGCAGCTGATTTGATGATAAGACATAATATTAAAACCATCCCCGTTGTTGATAGAGAAAGTAGACTCATCGGAGTGATAACCAAGATAGATATTTTAAAAGCGGCTTTGAGGGAAGGTTTAGAGTGAAAATAGCGATAATAACCTTTGGTTGTAAAGTAAATCAATACGAAAGCGAGTACATGGCCGAGGTCCTTGAAGAGAATGGTCATATAATTGTGCCTGAAGAATCTCAGGCCGATGTATATATAATAAACTCATGTGCGGTTACCCACACTGCTGAGAACAAGGTCAAAAACAGGATAAGAAGAATAAAAAGAGCATATCCCTCAAGTAAAGTTATGGTGGTTGGTTGCTATCCTCAACTTTCTCCAGAGGAAGTGTTGAAAGTTGGAGCAGATGTTGTTCTTGGAAACAAGGAAAAAAAGGAGATATGGAAATACATAAGCCTTGAAAAACCATCCTTTTTTGTTGACAGAGCTTATTGGCTACGTGATGGAAAAGTTGAAAAGCTAAAGGCAGGTTATATAGAAAAAACGAGAGCCTTTGTAAAGGTCGAGGATGGTTGCGATAGGTCGTGTACTTACTGTGCTATAAGACTTGCCCGTGGAACAAAGATCAGGAGTAAACCGATAGAGCAATCTGTAGAAGAAATTGAAGGCTTGGTCAAGATGGGATTTAAGGAGATTGTGATAACTGGTATAAATCTTGGAAGGTACGGAATCGATACCGGCTATCATCTAACAGATCTCTTATGGGAAATTGAAAAGATTGAAGGAGACTTCCGAATAAGGTTATCCTCCCTGAACCCTGAAGATGTTGATGAAAAGATATACAATTACTTTAGAAATTCTTCAAAGGTTTGCCACCATCTTCATTTATCACTTCAAAGTGGTTCTAATAGAATTTTGAAAAAGATGAACAGAAGCTATACAAAAGAAGAATTTATGAACATAGTTGAAAGTTTGAGAAAGATCGATCCATACTTTTCCATAACAACGGATGTAATTGTGGGATTTCCAGGAGAAACGGAAAGAGATTTTTTAGAAAGCGTTGAAGCTATTAAAGAAGCGAAATTTTCTCGAGTTCATGCTTTCAGATATTCAAAAAGAGCAGGCACCCTTGCTGCTATAATGAAGGATCAAATTCCGGGAAATGTGAAAAGAGATAGAATAAACTATCTTGAAAATGTTGCAAAGGAAGTCGCAAAAGAATATAGAAAAAATCTTGTTGGAAAAAGGGCGAAAGTTCTTGTCGAGAATAAAAGAAACGGCTTTTATAGAGGATACGACCAATATTACATATACCACGAGATGCCTTCAGGAAAAACGGGAGAGATCAGGGAAACGAAGATAGTCCATGTTACAGATGAGGGGGTTGTCTCAGTTGAAGCTCGTGATTAAAAATGGAAAAGAATGCAAAGAGGATTGTTTAAAGTTTTCTCCTTATGAACCTGTGGTTTATGAGACATTGAGAACATATAACAAAAAGCCCCATTCCTTAAAAGAACATTTTAAAAGGCTTTTGAACTCGGCTTCATTGGTAAATATAAAGGTTAAAATCACAGAAAAAAACATAGAGGATTTTGTGGTGGACTTTTGCAAAGATAAGGAAAAGGAGTGTTACTTCAAAATCTATATCGATCCTTCCAGCAGTTTTTATATAGAAGCTACTCTTTTGGAAGACAAAGCCCTTCAACCTGTTAAGATTGCTTTTTCTCCCTATAGAAAGGCTCCTGATTCTTCAGTTCCTTCTCAACTTAAGGTTATAACAAGAAGTGACATCTTGATGACAAGAATAAATAAAGGTGACAATTACGATCTTTTAATGCTTAACTCAAGAGGATTCGTAGCTGAAGGATCGTTTTCCAGCGCTTTCTTTGTTAAAGATGGTGTTTTATTTACTCCACCTCTTGACTGTGATGTTTTAGACGGCATAACAAGGAAAAATGTTATTGAAGTAGCAAGAAGTTCCGGAATAAAAGTTATAGAAAAAAGAATTCAACCATGGGAAGTTTTTCTATTTGACGAGATTTTTCTAACTCATACCAGTAAAGGAATAGTTCCTGTTAAGACAGTTGTTAACAAAAATTTTGAAGCTCCAGGAAAATTGACGAAACATCTTATAGATGCCTTCAAGAGCTTCGTGAGAAAATATTAAACCTTCCTTGCAACATTGGACTGGCTCCCCTTGCTGGATACACGACTAGGGTGTTCAGAAAGATTGCCTATCAATATGAGGCATGCTTTGCTTATACAGAAATGATGGCGGCAAGGAGCGTTTTTGAAAGTTTTAAAATTGTAGAGAAGATGCTACCTGATGTAGATGAACCGTTCACCGGAATTCAGATATTCGGAAGTGATGTTAAATACATGGTAAAAGCTGCCGCTTTTCTCCAGCACCACGGTAAGTTTATAGATATAAACGCTGGATGTCCTGTAAAGAAAGTTATAAAAAGAGGTGCAGGCGGAGCTCTTGTTAGAGATTTGCCGAAGCTTTTAGAGATGATCAAAGAAATGAAGAAAAACATAGAAGTTCCCATATCTGTTAAAACGAGGATAGGCTGGGACAAAGATGAAGCTGATAAGATTTATTACTCTTTAGTTGAAGCTGGTGCGGACTTTGTGGTTATTCATACAAGAACTGTGAAACAAGTTTTTACTGGAAAAGCCGATTGGAAATCTCTTGGAAAGATTAAAGAAAAACCCGTTCCTCTTTATATAAGTGGGGACATATTCACGCCAGAAGATGCAAAAACTGCGCTTGAAGTATCTGGCGCCGATGGTGTTGTTGTAGCGAGAGGTGCCATAGGAAATCCTTGGATATTCAATCAGATAAGGGACTATATAAGTACTGG
>JAMOOR010000352.1 GCA_027065235.1 Thermotogaceae bacterium
ACTGTGGTTTTGAAGCCGATAGGGACGTTGTTGGGAGTTGGAATATCTCTTTGAGGGCCCTGAAGATGTGGGGAGTCTCCGTTCCCCCCGAAAGCCCTCTAAACACCTCTAACGGTCAAGTGGTGGTCTTTAAGCATGCCCTTGACTATTTGGAAGTTTTGGAGTGATTTGCGGTCATTTTCTCAAGCTCCTTCATGTATCTCCTTATCCTTATCTTGGCCAAAGCTTCGTTGAACTTGCCTATCCTCCTCATAAGCTCCTCCATTGTCCTGCTCTCGTAAAATTTCTTTTCCGTCCAGCTTTTTGCTGGTTTTGCCCTCTCCTCTAATATGCTTTCGTAAATTCCGCTCAGGATTTCTTCTATGGCTTCTAATTCTTCGAGGCTCTCCTTTACTCCTTCGATTATGTCCTTCTCCTTCCTTATCTCCTTCTCAAGCTCGGCCTTCTGCCTTTTCAACTCCCTGATTTCTCTCCTAAGCTTCCTCCTCTCCTCACTCAAGTCCACATAAATATCCATGTTTTTTGCTATCTCACTTATCTGGGATATTGAAAGGCCTAACTGTTTGGCTATCTCCCTGTATGATTTTCCCTGCTTCAGCATTTCAACGGCTTTCTTGTACTTCCTCTTATGCACCCTCATCCCTCATCACCCTTTACATCTATGATACGTCTATGATACATCTTTGAGGATGCTCTCTTATATTGTTTGCTCTCTTCTACATCATCCGCTCCTTGATTACAGCACTCCTAACTACGATACTTCTAACGCTCTCTGCTTTACGCCTGTTGCGTTAGTTTGTGAGCCCCCTATATCCTCCATTCACCTGAACCGATGTTCTTCATTTTTTACGCTTTTTACGGGCATATAAAACTCTACTATATTAGAAAAAGGCCCAATAATAGCTAATATGTGGCTTGAAGTTGCGTGATTTTTCTACGCTTCAAGTTTTGTATTCCTGCAAAAATGTAAATGCATCTTGACCGTCCTCTTGTTGGATGTCTCTACCCAAAACAATGTATGAATGTATATGCTAAAATTAAGGCATCAGAAAATTTTTTAATCCTTCGCAAAAAAGATTGTGGTAGAAAACCACGGCATCCCATGTAATGCCA
>JAMOOR010000353.1 GCA_027065235.1 Thermotogaceae bacterium
CCATAAATAAATATGGGAGAGAATCTACCCGGTTCCATCGCTACCTTTTTGGCAAACTTAAAAGCTGTCTCATTCCCACTACCTACAACAAAAGAGGAAAAAGTAAAATCAGGGTTTAAATTGGTTTCCTTTGGAGGCTTTATAGAAGTAGGTTTCTCTTGACTTTCTATGCCATTAGAAATCAGCGAAATTTCCTTGTACACAACTTTAAAGGATATATTCTTCCCGAAAACCTCTTTTATAGCAGATCCTATGGCCTTTCCATACTTATCTTCCAGCCAATCTTTTATAAATAAATTTCCAACCGAAAATATCACTTCATTCTCAGAAATGCTGAGAATCTCAAATGTAGAAAACCACTTATTCCATACTTTATTTCCTACGCGTTTCTTTATCGCAGCAACCAGCTTTTTCTCTACACGCATAGCTAATCCCTTTCCGTGAGTTATATAAGGTAGGCCTCTAAAGTGCATATAGAATTTTACACCGATCACCAGTCAGGACTTTGTTAAAAGAAGGTATCAGGATATTGAATTGTTAAACCCGTTTGAAGTCATCTTCGATTCTTACGATATCATCCTCACCTAAGTAATCTCCAACCTGAACCTCTATGACCTCGAGCAGCTCTTTTCCTACATTTTCTAATCTATGGATTTCTTTCTTTGGGATGTAAACATGGTCACCAGGCTTTAATATAAGATCCTTATCTCCGAGTCTAACCTTCGCAACCCCTTTAACTACTGTCCAATTCTCAGAACGGCGAAAATGATATTGGAGAGAAAGTCTTTTACCTGGCTTCACTGTTATCCTCTTGACCTTGAATCCCTCTTTTTCTTCCAAAACTGTGTAACTTCCCCATGGACGATACGCCGTTTTATGAACCGATACTTTCTGGGAATTCTCCTTTTTAACCTCTTTGTAAAGCTTCTCGTTTTCCGATTTTTCCTTGACACTTTCAATATATGTTATGTCCGCTAAATTCACAACAATAAGATCACCGACTCCTTTAACAATTGTTTCATTTTCTGCAAAAATTACTACATCATTCGTTGAATAAGTCTTAACATTGGCAGGAGATCTGAAAAACGAAAGATCATGGAAACTGGTAAATATCTCTATATCTTTGATCTTGGCAACATCTAAGCTTTGTATATCTTCTCCTAAATTTCCATACCACATTCCAGAAAAGACTAACCAACCATTTTCAAAGAGTTCTTTTGCTTTTTCAAGATCCTTAACGTAAACATATTCCTCTTCTTTCTCATTGAAATAAAGTGCATTTACCTTGGGCTTCAATGGTTTGTAAAAATAAGCTACCTTTCTATCAGGAGTAGAAATATCAAAGCTTTCTGAAAAAATTATAAAAGGCTTTACAATTAAAGCCTCTTTTACATTAATCTCATCAAATAATACTTTATTCTCTGAATCTTTTATCCCCAACTTCTCCATCTCTTCTATTGCAAAGAATTTATTCCTTTCATCCACAAGAACAGTGATCTCTTTTGATGTCTTCAAAACAAAATTCAATGTTCTTTTAAAAAGGGATCCCCCTTCAAATTTGTAAAAATGTATCGGTAAAAGTTCCCTTCCGATAGGCCACCATTCTTTAACTCCTCCTCTGGCATCAATAACTATTTTCATCCTTTCACCCCTTTTTCCTATTAATTATAAACATTATTATTGAAATATTACCACTTTTTCCTGCTCGTATGCAGCTTGATAATACATCATCATCCCGTATAAGGACTAAATCCAGGAAATTACCCTTTGACTTTTTGGAAATAAGGAGTATAGTAATAACAGCTCCTGATGGAGTGAGTATCTTTGAGTAAGAAGGAGGAGTTAGGTTATGAAAGGTACAGTTAAGTGGTTTGATCCAAAGAAAGGGTACGGATTTATTACCAAGGAGGATGGAGAGGACATATTTGTTCACTGGACTGCTCTTCAGATGGATGGTTTCAAGACTCTCCAGGAAGGTCAGGCAGTCGAGTTTGATGTTGTCGATGGTAGAAAAGGACCTCAAGCAGCTAATGTTAAGGTTGTTGGTTGAGGGATAATAAAGAGAAGATCTTTTCTAATCTCTGATTTGCCCCGCCAGAAGGCGGGGTTTATTTTTTTTAGAACAAATGATAATATTCGCATGGATGAAAACCATTGTGGAGGTGGCTCATATGCCTTTTTTTAGAAATGAGCTTAAGGTTTTTTCTGGAAGTGCAAATATACCTCTGGCAGAAAAAATAGCAGATTATTTGGGTTTAGAACTTGGATGCGTCGAGCTTGGAAGGTTTGCTGATGGAGAAATCAATTTTAGAATAGGGGAAACAGTTAGAGGTCATGATGTTTTCATCATTCAACCAACTTCTCCGCCAGTTAATGAACATCTTATGGAGCTTCTTATAATGATAGATGCTTTTAAAAGAGCTTCGGCTCATAAAGTAGCTGTTGTCATGCCTTATTACGGCTATGCAAGGCAAGATAGAAAAGCAAGGGGAAGAGACCCTATAAGCGCAAAACTTGTTGCAAATCTTCTAACAGTTGCAGGTGCTGACAGGATAATAACTATAGATCTTCACGCAGAGCAAATACAGGGGTTCTTTGATATACCAGTTGATAACCTATGGAGCTTTCCGGTTTTTGCGGAAAGGATAAAGGAATTCAACTATGAAAACTTGGTGGTTGTATCACCAGATGTCGGGGGGGTTAAAAGGGCGAGAAAATTTGCTGAGAAGATAGGAGCTCCACTTGCCATACTTGACAAGAGGAGGCCAAAGGACAATGTAGCGGAGATAATGAACGTTATAGGTGATGTAAAAGGTAAGGTTGCTGTATTGTTTGACGACATTATCGATACTGCAAGGTCACTTGTTGAGGGTTCAAAGGCCCTTGTAAAGGCTGGTGCAGTGAAAATAATTGCAGCTGCCACACATGGGATATTATCGGAAGGTGCAAAGGATAGAATTATGGATTCTCCGATAGAGAAGGTTTATATAACAGATACAATCCACCATGATGATCTTCCTGAAAAATTTGAGGTTCTTAGCGTGT
Source organism: Thermotogaceae bacterium (assembly GCA_027065235.1). Classification (GTDB taxonomy): domain Bacteria; phylum Thermotogota; class Thermotogae; order Thermotogales; family Thermotogaceae; genus JAGHBG01. The sequence continues at coordinate 3,046 of JAMOOR010000353.1, forward strand.
ATAAACTTCTTGGAGAGACAATAATGAGAATTAGAAAAAACTTGTCAGTGAGTGCGTTGTTCAGATGAGTTGGGAAGTTGTAGTAAACGATAGAAATTACTACAAAAGATTGGATAAATTTTTAAGAAATACTTTAAAGGATATACCCCTTTCTGCAATATACAAATTTTTAAGAAAGGGAAAGGTTTATGTAAATGGAAAAAGGGTTAAAGATCAAAAGTTTTCGCTGGAAGTGGGAGATACCGTTAGCATAAGGTATGTTGATGTAGATAAGTTCAGAAGGAGAAAAGAGAATACGATAGAGCCACAAAAATTGGATCTTGATATAGTCTATGAAGATAATGACATTTTGGTCCTGAACAAACCTGCAGGTATTGCTATACATCCAGGAAAAAACATACATCTTGTCACTTTGATTGAAGGGCTTTTGTATTATGGGAATGAAAAAGGCTTTGAGCCGCATCTCATTCATAGGCTTGATTTGAACACATCGGGAATATTGATAGTAGCGAAGAATAAAAATTCTGCTCGAATTCTAACAAGGGATTTTAAAGAGAGGAGAGTAAAGAAATACTACAAGGCCTTGGTGAGAGGAAAAATAAGTTCAGCGGGGAAAATCGATAAAGAATTAGATGGGCAAAGAGCAATAACATTTTACAAACCAGAAAAGTTTTACAAAATTTTTGATGAAGGTGTTACGCTATTGTACGTAGAAATTGGAACGGGTAGAAAACATCAGATTAGAAGGCATTTTTCTATTATCGGTCATCATGTTGTTGGCGATAACAAATATGGTGAAAAAGTGTATAATAAAAAGCTCCGGAATTTAACAGGACTTAAAAGACATTTTCTTCATTGTTACAAAATGAAGATAAAACATCCGAAATCCGGAAAAGAAATGACTTTTACGGCAAAGCTTAGTTCAGACCTTAAAAAGGTCTTAGATGTGATTGAGAAAATATCCGAAAATTGAAACGGAGGTGAGGTCATGAAGAGATTGAGGTATTTTACGGTTGATGGACTTAAGACAGAGGAGGACGAGAAAAAGGTAAGAGAAGTACTTGAAAATTTAGATGGCATTTTAAGGCTTGATGTCGACCTCGATGCAGAAGCAGTTGAGGTAGAGTATGAGGATGAAAAAGTAACAAAGGAAATGATGGCTAAGGTTCTGCAGTCTCATGGCTACTTTATGAGGATATGATAAGGCGACTTCCTGAGGAAGTTGTTAGAAAGATAGCTGCGGGAGAAGTTGTTGTAGGCGCATATTCAGTTGTTAAGGAGTTAGTTGAGAACTCCCTAGATGCTGGTGCGCACACCATTGAAATAGAAATTAAAAACGGTGGAAAGTCCTATATAAGGGTTGTAGACGATGGGGTTGGAATGACAAAAAATGAGGCTCTACTTGCAATAGAACCGCATACAACAAGTAAAATTTCCAGTGTGGAGGATCTCTACGCCATTTCTACTTATGGATTCAGAGGAGAGGCACTATCTTCCATAGTAAAAGTTTCAAGAGCGGTAATAACTACAAAAAAAGAAGGGCATGAGGGCGTTAAAATTGAGGTTGAAGGCGGAGCCATAAAATTAGTTGAAAATGCTGAGAGATCCAAAGGAACAAGTGTTATTGTAAAGGACCTTTTTTTCAATATACCAGCAAGGAGAAAGTTTCTAAAATCTGCAGCAATTGAAGGAAGAATGGTAACGGAGCAGGTTCAGAAATTTTTGCTTTCCAACGAGGACATAGCTTTTAGGTATATAAAAGATGGCGAAGTTGTTTACAACATACCAGAAACGGATTTGAGGACAAGAATAGGCATAGTAATGCCAGATTCAAAGCCAAGGGATCTTTTGAAAGTAGATTTTTCGCAAGACAGTATAAGAGTTTACGGATTCATATCACCACCCCACATATATAGAAGGAACAGAACGGGACAGTTTTTCTTTGTCAATAAAAGACATGTTCTTTCCAATGAACTTTTTTACTCTCTTGAGCTCGGATATGGAGAAGCTTTGGAAAAGGGACGCCATCCGTTTGCAGTTTTGTTTTTGGAAATTCCACCAAATCTTGTTGATGTGAATGTTCATCCACAGAAAACGGAAGTGAAGTTTTCAAATTGGGAATTGGTGAAGAAGGTTTTAATAAAAGCTGTAATGGAGTCTCTTAAAGTTACTCTTGAAAGAAATATACCTGTAAAAAAGTATGCTTTAAAAGATAAAAGAACGCAATCGGGGAAATTCTATGGGAATATAGAACAAAAAGAACATCAAAGTGTTTTTAAAGAACCTGCTCTTATTGAAACAGAAAAAAGTTATGTAACCCGAAAAGTGTCAAACCTTGAAAAATTCACCGATGAATCCCAAAAGAATGCTAATTATCCGCGCTTTCTCATGATAATCAAAGACAGATACATACTCGCAGAAGATGAAGAGGGACTTTTAATAATTGATTACCATGCCTCACACGAAAGGATTCTGTACGAGAAAATCAAAGAAGATTATGAAAGAAAAGGTCTTGATAGCGTAAAACTGTTGTTCCCGCTGAAAACAGCTCTTGATCCCGTTTTAATGGAAGTTTTGAAAGCAAATTCAAATGTTCTCAGAAAGTTGGGGTTTGACTGGGAAATATCAGAAAGTAACTATGTAAAAATAACTTCAATTCCGCAAGTTCTCAAGATAGATATAGCTGTTGAATCATTTAAAGAAACTCTTGATGATTTAAGGCTATCAAAGTTTAAAGGTTTACCGGATATCGTTCAAAAGATATTATCTGATATTGCATGCAAGGCTGCTGTTAGAACAGGGGATATGATCACAAAAGATGATGCAGAAGGAATCATAGAAGAAATCTATAGAAAAAAACTCTTATCTTGTCCTCATGGCAGGCCATTGATGTTTAGGATAAGTTATAAAGAACTTGATAGATATTTTGAGAGGTCATGAGTGTATATAAAAGATATATACTTATAAACTCAGTTAATTCGTATCTTTTTTACTTTTTCATATTCGCACCTTTATATGCTTCGCAGCATAACATCACGCTAAGCGAAGCAGGGTGGATATTCAGCTTTGTTTACGGGGTTCAGGCTATTTTGAGCTATACAGTTGGTAGAATATTTGAACGCTTCTCGCCAAATTGGGGTGTTATCCTTGCAAGAGGTATATATGGGCTTGCACCATTAATTCTTTTTTTAACTTCAAATCCTTTTTGGTTTACGGTAGCTATGCT
>JAMOOR010000354.1 GCA_027065235.1 Thermotogaceae bacterium
CGTCCCGTCGATCGGATCCAAGGCTACGAAAACGTCCCCTTCTCCGACGACACCCGCCTCCTCGCTTACAACAACGACATCCTCCTCCCTTAGGATTTCGAGTGCGGCATCTTCTGCAATCTTATCGATTTTCTTCGTTGGAGTTCCGTCCTTTCCCATACCTACGGTGATTCCAGCTTCCGGACTCCCAACGGCGTTCTTTATCCTCCTCTCAACATTTTCTGCAACCTTTCTTGAAATTTCAAGGGCATCTTTAGGGGTCATTCAAAAAATCAAAAACAAAAGATTATTTAAAATTAACTAAAGTCCGTATTGCTTATTTTTTGCTCTAATGCCTAAACCTCCTCCGAGCATACACGCACCAAGGTCGAAAGCTGACCAACACGGTTTTCATTCCAAAGCAATCTTTATTGGTTCTGTGATTGCAAACAGCTGTCCTATTGTAAAGATTCGGCATCTTTGTGTAAATAGACAAATTTTTCATTTATTTCACCTAATTCTCTTGGTTCAAAAGCCTTAGCTGGGCATTTTTCAGCTGGCATATCTGCTGGGACTTCATGCCCAAAACAATCTCCCTTTGTCTCGTCGCATGTATATTTTTCAATAACCTTCTTCAGCTTCATCAAAATTCATTGATAGTGTATTCTGAAAAGGTAAAGTTTACGAATCTGGTAAACCATTGGTAAACCTTATATTCTTACCTTGCGACTGTAAGACATGGAAAGTAAATATGTAACAATTTCTGTTAAGATACCCAGAGAGATCAAGGAAAAACTTGAAAAAGCTGGAATATCTCCGAGTAAAGTCGTAAAAAAAGCCTTGATGGATATTGTTAAAGAAATTGAATTGAAAGAGTTGGAAAAAGAAATCGAGAAGTTTGAAGATATACTTGCCAAAATTCCAGCTGAGAGAGTCGTGAAATCAATTCGGGAGGATAGAGAAAGATGATATTCGATGCGAGTTCAATTTTTGTAGCTGTAAAAAACAAGAAGTTGAGAATTCTGAAGAACGCTATGACTTCACAACTGGCTAAATATGAATTGGGCAATGTAGTTTGGAAAGAGGTTAACCTGCATAAGACCCTAAATTACGACGAAGGGT
>JAMOOR010000355.1 GCA_027065235.1 Thermotogaceae bacterium
TATTATTACACTCATTGAATAATTCAAATAAGACTCCCGGAGCTCATCTTCAAGAGCCTTTTTTATAATCTGCTCTGACATCAAAATTGCCTCCCTTCCTATTAACAACTGTCCTTTGACCTATATTATATCATATTAAACTATTAAACTTGGTTAGGCATTTTAAAAAGCATCAAAGTGGGTTTTGAGGCTTAAATTGAACTTAGATATTCCCGCCAACGTACTTAGCCAATATCTCTATGATCTCATTCTTATCAGCATTTGCTATTTCATACTGTAAGATGCTCTTTTTTACGCTTTCAAAATGAAAAGATATTCCTTCTTTTTTCAACAGATTTCTTAAAAACTTTTCCTTTTCTTTCAAAATCTTCGCATCTTCCATCTTTACACCTTCAAAAGGTGTCCCCGGTTTCGGAATTAAGGGATTCAAGCTAACTTTAACTTCATAATTCATTCTTTTTGCATTTAAAGATAGCCTTACTATATCCTTAAGATCCTCATCGGTTTCCCCTGGAACTCCGTATATGAAATACATCTTTATTTTTTTAAATCCAACCTTTGATCCCAGCTTCAACGCTCTTTCAATGTCTCTATCAGAAATATCTTTTCTAAGTATATCTCTAATCTTTTGTGAACCACCCTCCGGAGCAACTGTAAAGCTTTTCTGTCCACTCTTTATAAGTAACTTTAAAAGCCCTTCTGTCAATCTATCCATTCTCATGGAAGAAAAAGAAACTTTCCTATCACTGAAAATGTTTATAAACTCATCCTGCCATGGATAATCTGTAATAGTAGCACTTATTATTCCCAACGAAATGTTCTTTGGAATTTTCGATACAATATCTTTCAAGACTTCCGGTCTTAAAAACCTTGCAGGTTTTTGAATGTGGCCTATCATGCAGAATGCACACCTTCTTATGCACCCTCTGCCAACCTCAATGAGAAGTTTGTTTTTGAATTCTCCATAAGGGCTTATTATGCTCCCAACTGGTGGCATCTCATTCAAATCCTTTACTTTTGCCAATTTACAATCTTGATTTTCGTGAGAACAAAGAGAGGGGATGTTTATATTCTCACCTTTCATAAATCGCGAAAATTCTTTTACATAAACTTCAAGATCTCCTCTATAAACATAATCGGCAACTTGTAAAGGTGCTTTGTAATTAAAATAAGTCACAGGTCCACCAATTACTATTTTCGGGTGATTGGGATTTCTATCTTTGGAAAGAATGGGAATTCCTTTTATCTTAAGGATTCTTGCTATATTCAATATATCTGTTTCGAACTGAAGAGAGAAAAGCCATGTACCATATTCATCAAGCGGGCGAAAGGTTTCAAGAGAGTAGAATTTCTTGAAAGTTTTCTCGTAAAAGAATCTTTCCACACCTACTTCATGATTGATTAGAAGATCCTTTACCCAGGAAAAAGCAAGAGAAGATACAGCAACGCTATATGAATTAGGGAATATGAAAGCAACATCTGTACCTTTGGATTCCTTAAATCTTATTTCTGAATCAGAGTAACCTTTTACTATATTGAATTCCTTGTAATCCTCAGACCTTCGCGGTCTTCTCAACCGCCAGCCTCCTGATCAGGTCTTTCGGTACAGTCCTTCTTACAATTTCTCCCTCGAAACATTTTTCCCCATCTTCATCAATTATTTCGGTTTTTATTAGGACGTTCCTTTCTGACCTATTCACAACAAAAAGCTTGACCTTTACAGTCTGGCCAGCTACAACTGGAGATATATATCTTGAATTTATTGAAACTGCTACACTGGTGTTATCTGGTGGAACATCTATGACCTTGTATGAGAGCTTTAGAATAACATCAAGAAGTGCTGCGGGTGATATTAATCTTAAATCTCGCAGTTCCATATCCTCATCCCACGTTTCAGGATCATGGAGAGTAACCTCAAATATTCTTTCAAGCCCGTTCATTTTCTTCTACCTCCTCCTCGAGCTCTTTCTTCAAAAGCTCTCTGAGCTCGTCACCCTCAATGGTTTCTTTCTCAAGAAGTCGCTCAACAATAACATCCATTTGCTTTCTGTGATCTCTCAAAATTTGCTTTGCCCTTTCATAACACTCCGTAACTATTTTCTTAACTTCTTCATCTATCTTGCTGGCAACCTCTTCAGAGAAATTCCTCATTCTTGCAAGATCCTTACCAAGAAACACTTCCCTTTCCGTTTTACCCCATGCAAGAGGACCTAAGCTCTCGCTCATTCCAAGTTCACACACCATCGTCCTTGCCATCTCCGTTGCTCTTTCTATATCATTTGCAGCACCAGATGTTATGTCACCAAAAACTATTTCCTCAGCAGCTCTTCCTCCAAGAAGAGACGTGATCCTATCAAGCATTTCCTGACGGGAAATAAGATATTTGTCCTCATGAGGGAGTTGCAAAGTATAACCAAGCGCCTTATATCCTCTCGGAACGATCGATATTCTGTGCACAGGATCGGCATTTGGAAGAATTGTTGAGACAACCGCATGTCCAACCTCATGGTAAGCTATTATTTTTTTCTCTCTCTGACTTATAACCCTACTTTTTCTTGCAGGACCTGCTATAACTCTGTCTATTGCTTCTTCAAAGTCCTTCATACTTATCTTTTCTCTTCCATCCCTCGCAGCCAAGAGAGCTGCCTCATTAACAAGATTTTCAAGATCTGCACCAACAAAACCTGTGGTCCTTTTTGCCAATATCTTTACATCAACATCTTCACCAATTGGTTTTCCTCTCATGTGAATCCTCAATATCTCCTCTCTACCTTTTATATCAGGCGGATCAACTACAACTTTTTTATCAAATCTTCCTGGCCTTAAAAGAGCCGGATCCAATATGTCAGGTCTGTTGGTGGCAGCCATCACAATTATTCCTTCTTTCGCATCAAAGCCATCCATTTCAACCAGAAGCTGATTCAACGTTTGCTCTCTTTCATCATGTCCCCCACCAAGTCCTGCTCCTCTATGTCTTCCAACAGCATCAATCTCGTCTATGAAAACTATACACGGCGCATTGGCCTTTGCTTGATTGAAAAGATCTCTAACCCTCGCAGCACCCACACCAACAAAAAGTTCTACAAAATCAGAACCAGAAATGTGGAAAAACGGAACATTTGCCTCACCTGCAACAGCCCTCGCAAGCAAGGTTTTTCCGGTACCCGGAGGTCCTACAAGCAATATCCCCTTTGGCATCCTTGCACCTATTTTGTTGTACTTTGAAGGATCTTTCAGGAAATCAACAACCTCTTGGAGCTCTTCTACAGCTTCATCTACACCTGCCACATCTTTGAACGTAACCCTTTTCATGCCCGGTTTAACCATTCTTGCCCTACTCTTTGTAAACATCATAGCATTGTTTCCACGACCAGTTATTGAGCGCATCAGAAAAATCCAAACCAGTATTATTAAAAAGGTGGGAATCAAAGTTCCAAGCATATTGACCCAAAAAGAACTTTCCATACCTTTCTCGCCGTCAATCTTAACTCCTTGCTCCGCCAGTTTCTTTATTAACTGGTCGTCTTTTGCAGCCCAAGGTGCATACATTTCATAAACTCTGGGATCCATTTTTAATGTGAACCTAACTGTACCATCGTCTCTTATGGTAACATGAGAGATTTTATTTGCCTCCACATAGGAAAGAAATTTCGTGTAATCAACCTTGGCTACTGTAGGATTTTCGGTATACATAAGTCTTGCAAGCCAGAAGAGGGACAATATCATAAGAACTAAAAATATAATGTTTGCTATGTTTATCCTGTTCAACCTATGCTGCCTCCTTTCAAATTCAATGGGCTTTTTTTAACCTTTATATAGAAGTCATCCCCTTTGTATCTCTTGTCAATCCACAATCCTGCCACATATATTATCCTATCTCCTATAGCTATCAATGGTATCGTGTCTCTAAAGTATGCAGGTATTCTCTTATCTATCAAAAGATCCTTGAGCTTTATTTTACCAGCTTTATCACCTTTCTGTCTGTTTCTCAAAACCATACCTTCAACATACCTAATACCTACGCTTTCATGTATTTTATCCTTTTTCACCAGAATTAAAAAGTCATCAAATTCATATTCTCCTTGCTCAAGCTTATATTCCAAATACTGCGATGTCAAATCACCAACAAAAACCTTATTGTAAGATTTCCAAACTCCCGAATCCCCATAAAAATTCACCTTAAAGGAGCTTTTTTTGTCGTAATCTTTGATAATTCTTTTCACCATATTCCATTCCGGCAACCTGCCCGTCAATGCTTCATATGTTCTTCTGATCATTTCAGAAAAAACAAAAGCATCTTCAGGTATGGAAAATTCAACACCCTTTTTCAAAGTTTTGACGCAATTTTGGATTCTTTGTTCAATCTCTTTATCAACAAAATTTTTCAATAAAGATGATATCTCAGACAAACGATAAAAGGATTCTTCTAAGGAAGGATTAACCGTTCTCATTATGGGGATCACCCTATGGCGAATGTAATTTCTTCTAATCGTCAGATCAAAATTCGTTTCATCTTGAACAAAAGGTATTCTTCTTTCCCTCACATATCTTTCAATATCTTCTTTTTTTAGAACCAAAAGTGGCCTTATAAGATCTTTTTCCTTAGCCCTTATAGAATACAAACTCAAAGGTCCTACTCCTCTTAAAATCCTGTAAATCATTGTCTCAGTGAGATCCAGCATATGATGAGCAGTTGCTATTTTTTTCGCATTAACCTGGTCTTTTACCTCTCTCAGGAAATTGTACCGAATCCTTCTTGCGGCCTCTTCTAAAGATTCTCCTATTTTCTTCTCAACCTTCCTGCGCTCAACCGTACACTCCAAATTCCACTCCTTGCAAATCCTCCTTACAAAATTCGCATCTCTTTCCGAATTTCTCCTAATTGCGTGGTCTAGATGGGCAACATGAATGTCAAAATAGAGTTTCTTAGAAAGAACCTTCAATATATGGAGCATTACCATGGAATCCGCTCCACCCGAAATTGCAAGCAATACCTTTTCTCCAGGTTCAATCAATTCCTCTTCCTTTATAAAATTTTCTACTTTTTCTATTACATCATTCATCGTTGAACCTCACCAGCCATATATCAGGTTCCCATCCTGTTTTATATATAGCAACAGCAACTAACTTTCCTGAAGGGTGAAAAGTTGGATAAAATGCGTCATCATCAGTAAAACCTGTTACCACCCATTCATCGCCCTTTTCCAGATCCTTAGCCCATACTCTGTAAACTCCATCCCTATTTGCTGTAAAAAGAAGAGCACTCCCATCAGGTGATAAAACTGGATCATGCTCATTGTATCTTGTATTCTCAACGGTTAGAACAGAACCGTCAGGCGAAATCTTGTATATTCCAAAATCTGCCTCCTTTAGCGCTGTCACCAAAAAACTACCATCGGGTGTAGGGAATGGTGCGAATACATAATCAAACGGTAGATTTATTTTCTTTCTTTCCTTAGCTTTGATGTTTTTTAAATAAATGGAGTTCCCCTTTCTATCCTTTCTATCCATAACATACACAACATTTTCATCATCGATCCATCTTGGCATGTAGGCAGCTAAGTTCCCTCCATCTATCTTTCTTATCGCCCTTGTGTTTCCATCGAACGGTATGGTATATATACCCCAATTCCCATACAAACTACTTTGAAAAAGTATCAATTTCCCATCTGGAGAAAGCCTTGGAAAGTATTCACTTGATCCTATTTTTATATGTCTCAAGGAACCTTTGAAAAAATCAAAAACAAAGATATCCCTGTTTCCCTTATACCTATCACTTATAAACAAAAGATACCTGCCATCTCTGCTAAATGATGGATACTCATCCACTCCAGAATGATACGTAAGCCTCAGATAATTTCCGAAATCACCTATAGAAGCTTTTTTGAACGCTGCTTTCTCAAGAGGGACAGATACTATATCCTGAATGTAATATTTAAAAGGTAAAAGAGAGTCCTTTTTAAATTTTAAGTTGGCTATAGTATTTGTTCCTTCCTTCCACACAGCTTCGTACTCATCTGGAAGATTTAAGAGAACGAGATCGTAAGAAAATGCGTCATCCGATGATGGGGTTGTGGTTATCTCAACATAATCGGGTTTTTCCTCCATAAGCCTTTTCCAAACGTCACTGTAAAAATCTTCTGCACCAGTTCCAACAGTGACGTTTATATAAAT
>JAMOOR010000356.1 GCA_027065235.1 Thermotogaceae bacterium
CACCTCTTTGAATTCCAAAATAGAGAATTTCGGATATTCCTTATACTTATATAATCTTTTAGGATATGTTAATGAATAAGCTATGGGAACTCTCATGTCGGGAATCGCTGCGTGGATTTTTACTGTACCATCTTTCAAAAATACCATACCGTGAACTATACTACTTTTATGAACAAATACATCGATTTGATCTCTATTTAGTGAAAAAAGTTCCATCGCTTCGAGAACTTCAAAGGCCTTATTAACCATAGTTGCGGAATCCACGGTGATCCTTGCGCCCATATTCCATACAGGATGTTTTAAAACATCCTTTGGTTTTGCCTTCCAAAGCTCACTAAGAGGAACATCCCGGAGAGCTCCTCCTGACGCAGTTATAGCGATTTTTTCAACATCCTCTTCCATAAGCTGGAATATAGCGCTGTGCTCACTATCTATCGGAATAAGCTCTATTCCATGTTTTCTAATCTCTTCTTTTATGAACTTTCCCCCGCATACCAAAGACTCCTTATTGGCAAGAGCCAGTCTTTTGGTAAAAGGGATGACTTTCATGGCCACTTTAAATCCCTCAAAGCCGGGAATTGCCAAAACAGTTATATCGGGTCCTGCGTATTCCGCAAAATTAAAAAAACTTTCAAATCCATTTTGAGTTGAGAAAGCTTTAGCCTGTGGAAAAACTTTTAATATCTCTCTGGCTTTTTTCTCATTTCTATGATATGTAAAACCCAATAGCTTAAAGCCTTTAAGTTTTTGCAGAACTTCTATTGTTTGAGTTCCTATAGAACCTGTTGCTCCCACAATTACAACGGATTTTTCTTCCATCTTACTACAATGACACCCCCTTCATGGACATGCACTATAACCTTGTTTTTCTCTGCGATATTGCTCACGCCATAGGGTTTATCCTTTGGCATTAGTTTTTTGTCTATTTCGTACTTAAAGCCTTTCAGCGTAACCGTGGCATCACCTCCTATTGGAAGAATTGACCATTTCTCACCTGAGCTGGCTTCAAGTTCTGCAAAGCTGTTTACAAAGAAAACTTCATTTTTTTCATCAAGGAGCTTTATCCAAAGCTGCTTGTATCTTG
>JAMOOR010000357.1 GCA_027065235.1 Thermotogaceae bacterium
CAGAGTCGTGTCTACATTGAGTTCCTTTAAAATCTTAACAACCTCGTTGTCTCCATCTTCTATGATGGCTATAAGAACATGCTCGGGACGTAAAAGATTCTGCCTTCTTAACTTAATCGATTCTGAGGCTCTCTGCATTATCTCCATCATTTTGTCATTCAAGTACCTCATCATAATATCACCTCCACGTCTCTTATTTTAGCACTCGTTATATAAGACTGCTAAAATCACTTCGGGTTCAAATTATAAATGGGGTGGACTTAAACTTCAAGCGAAGGGGCAAGAGAACGTAAATAATTCAGGCGGGAAGTATCAAAGGGATGTTTAGTAGATGCCAACGAAAAAGAATAGAAACAAAAAGAGCCCCACTTGGGGCTCTTTATCATTCGGAGTTATTCTTTGCATCAATCAAAGTAATTTTCCGCCGCATGAGAAGCTGCTATTGCTCCATCAGCAACAGCGGTTATCACCTGTCTTAGGCTTTTCGCTCTAACATCTCCAGCAGCGTACACACCTTTTATATTTGTTTCCATGTTTTCGTTGGTTATAATGTAACCTTGGCTGTCAAGATTTATCTTCCCTTTGAATAGATCGGTATTTGGGGAAATGCCGATAGCTATAAAGATCCCATCGACTTTTATGGTGAACGTCTCACCTGTCTTTTTGTTCTCTAAAAGAAGTTCTTCAACTTTGTTGCTACCTCTTATTTCCTTAACTATGGTGTTCCATAAGAACTCTATATTTTCCTTCTTAAATGCCCTATCTTGGAGTATTTTAGTGGCTCTAAGCTTATCTCTTCTGTGAATGACTATGACCTTGTTGACTATATTGGAAAGATACAGAGCCTCTGTTATTGCGGTATCTCCGCCACCAACCAATGCAACTATTTTCCCTTTGAAGAAATGTCCATCACATGTTGCACAATAGGAAACTCCCTTAGCTGCAAATTCTCTTTCCCCTGGCACATTGAGTTTTCTATGGTCTGCTCCCGTTGCTATTATCACGACCTCACTTGATACAGTGCTGCCATCATCAAGTTTTATCCTTTTAACCTGACCAGAAAAATCAACATCTA
>JAMOOR010000358.1 GCA_027065235.1 Thermotogaceae bacterium
TGTATATGGCCCAAAATCTTCTGGAAAGAGCACGCTTTTGAATAAAGTTGTAGAGGAACTACCAAAGGAGAATTACATATACTACTGGTATGACTTGAGGGAAAGGGTAATTACTGGATATGAAACAATATTAAAGCTATTCTTCAAGAAAAAAGGGTGGCTTCAAAGAGTGATGGAAAAAGCGCCAAGCATGTTCAAGATTCCTATCGGAGCATTTGAATTTGATGCAAGTGAACTTCAAGAGATATTCAACAAGGAGAGAGATGCTTTCGAAGAGATGAGGATACAACTTGAAGTTAACAAGGAAAGAAACAAGATGCCGGTAATAGTCTTTGATGAACTCCAAAAGTTAAAAGGTGTGTACATAAATGGCAAAAGAGAGTTTGTCTCAGAACTTTTTAACTTCTTCGTTCGTCTGACAAAAGTCCTTCACCTGTCTCATGTCATAGTGATGAGCTCTGATACTTTCTTCATCGAGGAAGTTTACAATGATTCAACGCTCGTAAACACCTCGAGATATTTCCTCGTTGACTTTTTCGATGACAAGACAACTCAAAAAATTCTGGAAGATGAGGGATTTTCTAAAGCAGAAGCAAAAGAAATAGCAGAACTTATTGGTGGCGTTCCATGGATGATAGAGGAAGTTATAAAAGGCAGAAATGAAGCTTTAAATAGCTTATATAGAGAGGTAAAAGGCAATGTGAGAGAGATCATGACAGGCATATACGAGCAAGATGAAAAAATGTATGAACTTGCAGTGGAGTTTTTGAAAAAGCTTATTGGTGAAGGGAAATGCAAGCTTTTAAAAGAGGACAGAAAAGTGGCAAAGATACTTGTTGAGAAAGAGCTTTTATTTTACGATCCGCTTGATGGTATTGTGAGGTTTCAGACGGAATTGCACCACAGAGCTGCAGATGAGCTTTTAAAAAACGGCGAGATATGAAAGTGCACCTGAAGGAATATACCACCCCTGAATAGCTTGGAAAGGTAAAGTAGTGAAGAAACTTATTCGCATAAGAGAAGGTGGCCATAATAATGGTGGGGATAAAAGAAGACTTTAGCAAATCATAGAT
>JAMOOR010000359.1 GCA_027065235.1 Thermotogaceae bacterium
AACAGGAAGAAAGTCGGATATGGTGCAAGAGTGGAAATTATGCTTAGATACATCGATGCCAACGAAAGTGGACATGAGCAACACTCCTTTCAGTTAGATTTGATAAGGCAGGGAGCCTCTGAGTTAATCCTCGAATGTGATGATAGTTTGAAAGCTCAGAGAGCTTTGGGTGGCTCAGGAGGCCATGGGCAAATTCCCAGAAGAGCTTAAAGCTCAGGTGGTATATGCCCCCCTGCCTTATCTTTTTTGTATTACTATTTTGTATTACTATTTTTCTCTCCAGTTCTTCAGGGTAGCAGTATAATCTATATGAAGAGGCTTTTAAGGATTTAAAGAAGCTAAAAAAGACTTAGGGGTGGATAAAGCATTAAAACAGTGAGAGGTTACATCAACCATTGGGATACAGGACTCCAAATGAAGTATACTACTTTGAAGGAAGGTTGGTATAAGAGCTTTTTGAGTTGATTGAATAAAAATAGCAACTCTTATTATCTAATTATTTGGTAGCTTTATGTATTTGTGGAGGTGGCACGATTATGAAATTCTGGGACAGAGAAAAAGAGAGGGAATGGCTAAAGCGTTACCTTAAATCAGAGCCGAATGCGATACTTTTTGTATATGGACCGAAGTCTTCTGGAAAGAGCACATTGCTGCAAAAGGTGGCTCAAGAGGTCGATGGAAAGATGAATTTTTATTGGTATGACTTGAGGGGAAAAGTCGTATCAAGTTATAAAGATGTTCTTGGAGTTTTTTTCAAAGAGAAAGGTTGGAAGGAAAAGGTTCTTGAAAGCATTGGAAAGATACTGAAATTCAATATTTATGCATTTGAACTTGATGGTGAAGAGCTCACGAAGGTTCTCAGGAAGGAATATGATGCGTTTGAGATTATGGAGAACCAGCTCTCGAAGGATGTGGAGAAGGGCTCAAAGCCGGTGATAGTGTTTGACGAGCTTCAGAAATTGAAGGATGTGTATATGAACGGCAATGGCGATGGACAAAAACCGCAAAGACCACTTGTAAAGGAGCTTTTTAACTTCTTCGTCCGTCTTACAAAAGTCCTTCACCTG
>JAMOOR010000360.1 GCA_027065235.1 Thermotogaceae bacterium
CAAGTTCTTTTTCCTTTTCCACAATCCACACTTCATGCCCTTGATCAGCCAGATCTAAAGCACAGGTCATTCCAGCAATTCCTCCACCAACCACAAGGGCTCTTTTATCTACAGGAATTTCATAAACCTCCAAAGGTTCAAGCAAAAGGGCCCTTGCCAGAGCCATTTTAAGAAGCTCTTTGGCTTTTTCATAAGCTGCCTCTTTTTCAGTTGGATGAACCCATGTGCAGTGCTCTCTTATATTTGCCATATTCACAAGATACATGTTGATTCCACCCATCTTAATGGAATCCATAAATGTGGGCTCATGGGTCTTTGGAGTGCAAGCACCAACTACTATTCTGTTCAAACCCTTTTCTTTTACAAGCTCCATTATTCTTTTGGTTCCAGAAGTAGAACACCAAAATAGAGCCTCTTCAGCATGAACCACATAAGGTAATTTAGAAACTTCTTCTACTAATGAAGGAACGCTTACAACCTTACCGATATTAGCTCCACACTGGCATATAAACACACCAACTCTCGGTTCTTCCTCTTCCACTTTCCTTTCTGGCGGATATATTTTGGGTTTACTAAGTTTATTCCTTCTATAATTTAAAACCTTTCCACACAAAGAAGCTGCTCCGCTTGCGCTGTAAACAGATTCAGGTATGTCCGTAGGACCTGTAAAACAACCGGTTACATAAATTCCTGATTTTGAAGTCTTTATTATGTCAAAGGAATCAGTCTTACAAAATCCATGTTCATTTAACTCAATATCAAGATCTATATTCTCAAGCCCTTTAGGTGGGAGAAGCCCAACTGATAACACAACAAGATCAAAGTCCTCTTCTTTCATCTTACCATCTGGTGTTACATACCGAATAATTACATTTTTGGTATCAGGGTCCTCTCCAACAATCTGAGGATAAGCCCTTATAAATCTCACATCAGGTTGAGATTCTGTCCTCTGGAAGAATCTCTCAAATCCTTTTGAATAAGCACGGATATCATTGTGAAATACAACACATTCTGCATCTGGGCTGTGGACCTTCATAAGAAGTATCTGCTTTTGAGTATAGGTG
>JAMOOR010000361.1 GCA_027065235.1 Thermotogaceae bacterium
CAATTTTATCGAACTTGTGCTTCCAAGACCCACCGGTACATGTTTATATACCTCTTCAGTCAATCTATCTATTTTTCCTTTAACTTCGTCGTACGTTAACGAAGTTTTCATAACTCTTACACCACAATTTATATCGAATCCCACTGCACCTGGTGAAATTATCCCTTCGTTTTTTACGTCAAAAGCAGCAACACCACCAATGGGGAAACCGTACCCCCAGTGTATATCTGGCATTCCATATACTTCCTTTACAACACCCGGAAGGGTGGCAACATTCATGAGTTGCTTTATCGCTTCTATAAACTGCGGATCGTTGATTGTCTCAGAGTCTGTGAACACCACAGCGTCTACTCTCATGTCATTTTCTTTTTCTATTCTCCAAATGTATTTGCCTTCTCTTCGGATTTTCATTGCATTTCTTCACCTTCCATGGCGGCTGTTTTCCTCATCTTCAGCGAATGAATGCTATCAACGATGGATTTTGCCCTTTTGTTTCCAATACCTTCAACTGATTTCAGATCCTCTATTGAAGCCTGGCTAATAGCAACTATGTTTTTGAAATTGTCTATAACTTTTCTGCTAATGCTCATAGGAATCTTCGCAATGTATTTTAGTATCCTAAAGCCTTTGGATTTAACCGTTATATCTTCGATTTGAGAAGATGTTTGAACTGAATAACCCAACGATCTTGCTATTTTTATAGAATCTACGGTAGGAGATTTGACTAAATTTTCCAATATAATTTTGGGATCGTCCTCTTTCTCTTCTTCATAGTTATAGTAATCCATAATTATTAGCTCAAGCAGATCATCTATATCTTCTGTAAGCTCATTAACCTGCATCTTCGCAAGGCGAGCTTCCTCCCCAAGTTCTGTTAAATACGGCTTTATTTCATAGGATATCTTCATTACCATGATCCCTTTTTCAAGAACTTTTACGACATCGTAAAGAGTAGTTCTATTCTCAAGCTCAATTATGTCAAGCTCTGAGAGTAGCTTATCAAAATTCTTTCTATATTTTTCCAATGTATTTATAGCTTGAGATACCTTAGATAAAACAAGTGTGATGTCATTTACGACATATTTGTAATTTTTGTAGAAAAGTGTAATGGTCTTCCTTCTCCGAGACACCGTTATAACAACATCGCCAGTTTGCTTTGCAAATCTTTCAGCAGTTCTGTGACGCATTCCGGTTTCGGTTGTTGGAATCGATGGATCGGGGACAAGATGAACGTTAGCGTAATATATCTTTGAAATGTCCGAAGATACAACTATGGCACCATCCATTTTTGAAAGCTCATAAAGAAATTCTGGTTCGAAGTTTATATTGAGCCTAAAACCACCTTGAATTATGTTTTTATATTTATCAGGATCGTCTATCAACACTATCAAAGCACCTGTATTTGCTCTCATTATGTCGTCGATAGCCTTCCTTAACATTGTTCCTGGGGCAATTAATTTTATCTTTTCAAGTAGTTCTTCGTTCACTCTATCACCCCATCGTCTTCATTAAATCTGAAAGGTTTTTAATCTCATGGACAACCAATCCTTTATGTTTAACGGGTGCTGCTACTTCTCTGAAACCACTTTTTACAATCGTTTCTAATCTCTTGTTCATTGCAAATGGTGGCCTGATTTTACCATCTAAACCCACTTCGCCGATGAACACCATCTTAGAAAGTTCTTTTTCGAGCAAAGAAGAGAGTATTGCTGAAGATATTGCAAGGTCCAGTCCAGGATCAGTTATTCTCATTCCGCCCAATATTTTCACATAAATTTCATGCATATCAAGAGGTAGCTTCAAAAGTTTGCTCATGACTGCTACGATTGCATTGACTCTTGTTATATCAATCCCTACAGCTGTCCTTCTGGGAGATGGTAGTTTGCTCCTTGAGACAAGCGCTTGAACTTGAACTATCATTGGTTTTGATCCCTCAAGAACACAAGCTATAGCATTTCCAAAGGGTATATCGTCTTCTATAAATACAGGGTTCTTTACCACCTTCAGGCCTTTTGATGACATTTCAAATATCGCAATTTCCCCAGAGGGCCCAAATCTGTTCTTAAAAACTCGGAGTATTCTATAATCTGTAGTTCTTTCTCCCTCAAAATAAAGCACGGTATCCACCATATGTTCGATTATTTTTGGCCCAGCTATATCGCCACTCTTTGTTATATGTCCTATTAGGATAACAACTGTTTGGTTTTCTTTCGCTGTTTTTACCATCTTTCCAGCTACCGCTCTTATCTGAGAAACCCCTCCAGGAACGCTACCAAGCTCTGGTGTGTAAAAGGTCTGTATTGAATCGATTATAACCACATCAAAATCTTTTGCAGCTTCGCTCACAGCATCTATATTTTGCTCCGTTGTAAAGGCTATTTTTGATTGAACACCAATCCTTTTTGCCCTGTGAAACATCTGTTCTATAGATTCCTCCCCGCTAGCGTAAAGCACTTTAAGATCTCTTTCTGTGACCTTGTCAGAAATTTGGAGAGCGAGAGTGCTCTTACCAATCCCGGGCTCGCCACCAAGAAGTATAACCTGTCCTTTTACAAACCCACTGCCAAGAATTCGATCAAACTCATCAATATTTGAAGAGAACCTTATTTGACTTTCTAAATTACCTTGAGATAGATAAAACAATGATAGAAGGGGAGCTGAACTCCCCTTCCCAATCTCTTTAACAACCTCTTTAGCTGTATTCCATTTTCCACAAACAGGACACCTACCAAACCATTTGGGAGATTCGTACCCACAATTTTCACATACAAAGACCTTTACCTTCTTCAACTTTTAGCTCCCACCTTTTTCCTACCTTTAACGAACTTCAAATCTTCTCCATTTCTTCTGACGATTATTGTATCCCCCTCTCTGAACCTTCCCTTCAGTATTTCCTCCGATAAAGGATCTTCTATGTACTTTTGAATAGCTCTTTTCATCGGCCTTGCTCCGTATAAAGGATCGTATCCTTTTTCTATAAGAAGATCCTTTGCTTCCTTCGTTAAACGGAATTCCATACCCATTTCTGCCAACCTATGTTTTAAGTCTCTCAATATGATATCTATTATCTGATAAACATGTTCTTTAGTTAATGAATGGAAGACAACTATTTCATCTATTCTGTTGAGGAACTCTGGTCTAAAGGCCTTTTTAACCTCACCCATAACGAGTTTTTTGGTTTCTTCATACTCTTCTTCAAAGGATGTCGTTGCTGCAAAGCCCAAGGACTTTCGCGATCTATTTATTACTTCACCACCCAAGTTACTTGTCATAATTATTATGGTGTTTCTAAAGTCAACTTCTCTTCCTTGACTATCTGTGAGCCTCCCCTCGTCCATTATCTGAAGGAGCAAATTGAATATATCAGGATGCGCTTTTTCTATCTCATCAAAAAGTATAACTGAGAACGGTCTTCTTCTGATTTTTTCTGTAAGAGAACCTCCTTCGTCATATCCAACGTATCCTGGAGGTGCACCTATAAGCCTTGACATTGCAAATCTTTCCATGTATTCACTCATATCGAACCGTATAAGGGCATTTTCGTCACCAAAAAGATGTTCCGCCAACGCCTTGGCAAGTTCCGTCTTTCCAACTCCAGTTGGTCCCAAGAACAGAAAAACACCGATAGGTCTTTTTGGATCTTTTATTCCTGATCTTGCCCTTCTTATTGCTTTAGCGACAGACTTTATTGCATCATCTTGCCCAACTATTCTTTGATGAAGTGCCTCCTCAAGTTTAAGAAGTTTTTCCGACTCTGTTTCTTCAAGTTTCATAAGTGGAATTCCCGTCCAACTTGAAACAACTTCCGCTATGTCTTCAGCTGTAACTGTTACTATCTTTGAATCTACATTTATTTTCCATTCCTGGTATTGCTTCCTGTATTCCCTTTCAAGCTGCTTTTCCTCCTCCTTCAATGCCGCTGCCTTTTCGTAATTTTGATTCTTTACAGCCAACTCTTTTTCCGACTTTATGCTGTCAAGGCGCATTTTAAGAAATTTAAGCTCTGCCGGTATGGTGAACACTTTTAGTCTTGCTCTTGCGCCAGCTTCGTCAATCAAATCGATCGCCTTATCGGGCAAGAAATGATCTGTTATGTACCGTTTTGACAGAGTAACAGCCGCTTTTATAGCATCGTCAGTGTATCTAACCTTGTGGTGATTTTCATACCTCAACCTTAAGCCTTCTAATATCTCTAAGGTTTCTTCCTCTGTTGGTTCTCTTACATATATCTTTTGGAATCTTCTTTCAAGTGCTGCATCTTTCTCTATATATTTTCTGTATTCATCCGGTGTGGTTGCACCGATACACTTTATATCACCTCTTGCAAGAGCGGGTTTTAAGATATTCGCAGCATCAACGGCACCCTCTGCAGAACCTGCTCCAACAATGGTGTGTATTTCATCAATGAAAAGGATGATGTTCTTATCTTTCGTTACAACATGCAGAAGTTTCTTCATCCTCTTTTCAAATTCCCCTCTGTATTTTGTTCCAGCAACCAACGATGCAACATCTAAAGAGAATATAATCTTGTTTCTCAACGGTTCTGGAACCTCTCCAGCCACGATCTTTTGAGCCAGTCCTTCAACTATAGCTGTCTTTCCAACTCCAGGTTCTCCTATTAAAACGGGATTGTTTTTCTTTCTTCTTACCAGAATTTGCATTATTCTATCTATTTCTTCTTCTCTTCCAATTATTGGATCAAGTTCACCTTTTGCAGCAAGTTCGGTAAGATCAACTCCAAATCCTTCAAGTTGTCTTATCGCACCAGATTGATGAGTTCTTTTTCTTTCAACACCCGTGTCTCCCGAGATTACATCGATTATCTCTCTTCTCAAAATCTGAAGATCTATTCCCAGCTTTGACAATACATGTATAGCTATACCTTCTCCTTCTCTTATAATCCCGAGAAGAAGATGCTCAGGGAGTATTTTCTCACTTCCAAGCATTTTTGCTTCTTCATAGGCAAGCTCTGTTACCCTCTTTGCTCTTGGCGTCATTTGCGGCGATGTTATAAATCCTCTCATTCCCATACCAACCATGGAAATGATCTCGCTTTTCGTTCTGCTGTATGTAATGCCCATACCAGCGAGTATCTCGCTGGCAGCGCTATTTCCAACCTTCAAGAGACCAAGAAGTATATGCTCGGTTCCAACATAAGAGTGCCCAAGTTCCTTAGCTTCCTCTTGAGCAGTTACAAAAACCTGCGCAGCCTTTTCAGAGAATCTTTCAAAAAACATTACTACCACCTCCAGCTATTTCCCACTACAATTTTACACGATGTATATTGACTTTCATAGATGTGTTATGGTTTAAAACAAGATGGATTACTTGGAATTATAAAAGCATGATATTGAGTTGTGTGAGCATTTTTCTAATATTTACGAACATAGAGGAAATGAGTGAAGTATTCTTATAGTAAATTTTGAAGATGCAACTTTCCATAGCGCATGAACTGTTTATTAAACTATTCTAAATTATGATAAAATCAAACAAAGAAGGTGATAATGTGGAATTCTGGGACAGGAAGAAAGAGAAAGAAGACCTAAAAGCTTACCTAGAATCAGAGCCAAATGCAATTTTATTTGTATATGGCCCAAAATCTTCTGGTAAAAGCACGCTTTTAAACAAAGTTGTAGAGGAACTGCCAAAGGAGAACTATATATACTACTGGTACGATCTAAGGGAAAAAGTAATTGTGAACTACAAAAATGTTCTTGAAGTGTTCTTTAAGGAAAAAGGATGGCTTAAAGAATTCATAGCTGCTGTAATGCCGAAAATAAATGTTGGCGTATTTGAGATGGAACCACAAAATTTGGAGAAAGTTCTTACAGGTAAACTCGATGCTTTTGAAGAGATGAGAAAAGAACTTGAAAAAGTTAAAAGAACGGGAAAAACGCCGGTGATAGTCTTTGACGAACTACAAAAACTCAAGGATGTGTACATGAACGGTGAGAGTCAGCGTCCACTTATAAAAGAACTGTTTAACTTCTTCGTTAGGCTTACAAAAG
>JAMOOR010000362.1 GCA_027065235.1 Thermotogaceae bacterium
CAAAAGCACTTCTGAGGGCATCTTCGGGTTTTTCCACGTAAAAACAGAATTTTGTAAGCTCAACATGGTACCAGAATTTAATCTCCAAGTCACTGCTCTTTTCTGCAATGCTTTCTAGTTCTTTCAGGTATTTTCCGGCTTCCTCTAGGTTATTAAGCTCTATGTAAACGTCCACTAAGGAGCTTATGGTATCTGCTCTGTGAATTCCATCGACGTTATCTTTAACTTCAAGCCAGAGCTTGAGGGCTTTATCAAGGAAGCCCTTATGAAAGTATACGTGGCCAAGCTCTTTCTTAGCGTAGGGATTTTCTTTAATCTGGATAAGACTTTTCATATACGTGTCGGGGAAATCTTGAATCGCCAGCTTGAATCTCCTCAACCTCAGTTCAATTAGATACTTAATCTTCTCCTCGTCCCCGAGCTTAATGGTGTACCTGAAAGCCACTAAAAAATCCTTGGCTGTCTGTTTTTTTAGCAGGTACCCAATGTATTTTGAGTAATATTCCTTTTCACTGATCTCCCTGACCTTTTTCACGAATCCTCTAAGGAGGTCATGGAGGAAATAAGTGTCTCCCCTCTTCTCGATGACTCCCTTGTTGGTTAAAGAGTAGAGGACAACGAATACGTTTTTCTTTTCATAGAGGGCTTTGAGGGCTTCATATTCCAAAGGTTCATCAAACAGGGATATTATTTGGAGTATATGTCTCTCGTCACTACTTAGGTGATGGTAAACCTCATTGAAGAGGAAGTCAAAAAAGTTGTCCGCTTTTATTGTCCTGCCCTTTTGATATGCCTCCGCAAAGAGGTTCAACGCTAACGGGTGACCTTTGGTTATGTGGTATATCCTGGCGAATTCTGATAGTTCGAACGTTGTTCCCTTCGCTTTTAGGAGTTTGTATGCATCCTTCAAATTGAGGCCCTTAAGATGAAAATACAGGATGTTATCGCTTATGCCAAGGTTAGGTCTCTCCCTGGATATTAGGACAACTTTGGCTTTTCTAACCCTTGACGCTAGGAATGAGAACAGCCTGAATATCTGCTCATCGAGGCACTTA
>JAMOOR010000363.1 GCA_027065235.1 Thermotogaceae bacterium
CATCTTCAATTTTAACATTAAATGCTTCTTCAAATTCCATAACAAGATCAACTAAATCGAGGGAATCTGCTCCAAGATCATCGATAAGTGCAGCGTCTTCCGTAACCTCGTCAAGATCTACTCCCAACTTGTCAGCAACGATCTCCTTTACCTTCTGAAGAACCTCTTCTCTACTCATAAATCACACCTCCCTAAAGAATAGTTCAACCAATGCAAATCCAAACTCTTCCATGAAAACCTCTGTCCATTCATTTTTCGCTTCTACTCTTTCCCAACCTTTCTCTGTCCATATCCTCATTCTCTCTACCTTGATTTCACCTCCCCTTGTGTTATAAAGGTGTATCTTTACACTCCTTGGGTGCATATCAAGATTTGCCACTATTATAACAGCTCTTCCATTTCCCCAATAGGATGCATTTGCCGTTTTTCCATCCTGCCAATCAAGCCAAACAGGCTTATATTCACCTTCAGTGATCAGGTCTATGTACATACCCCTTATCATCGAAAGGTTTCTGAGGAATGAGAGTACCTCATCATCTGGTTCGTTCCAATGGAAGGCGTAATGATCGAAAAATCCGAGCTTTGCATAGAACTCATCCGATGGTGGCAAAACGGTTTTACCCTCATCCGTATTGTCAAGTCCAAGGTTAAGTGGTTGCACTTCACCTATTTCCTGTCCAGAATTTGTAAACAGAATTCCATTTGGCGCAAAAGCCATAAGAAATGGAATTAGTTTTTTCAATTTTTCCCCATATTCTCTTGCCTTTATCCTTGGAGTATCTGGCGTCTCTGAAGAAGCAAGATAGGGAATCTTCATTTTTGGCGCTACAACTTGATAGAACTCATAAGCTTTGTCAGGAACCCTTGGCATCATCCACCAGCTGTTTCCAATTATCGCATCGTATCCTGATTTTTTGGAGTGTTCTGCCCTTGAAATGTCGAGCTCCTCTGCTATGAACACGAACGCTGGATCAATTTCCCTTGCTCTGTCCATTATCATCTTTTCAAGCCTTCTTGGGAGAGCATGCCCCATGTCAAGTCTCACACCATCTATTCCAAATTCCTTTTGATAGTATGGAATTATGGAAGAGATATATTCCCATAAAACTTCATTTTCTCTCTCACCCGGGAATAGTGAGGCCTTTATAACATCAAAGAGAACATATGGGGGTTGATCATTATTCAAAAATCTTTTTGAGGCTTTTGGATGATCCAAGAAAAGTCGCAAGAAGGTAACATCATCCCATGTTGGTTGTGGATCGTTTATCCAATCGGAAAAACCAGGTGGTGTTATTACACCAAATTCCTTAACAAGCTCTGGCAAGAAATTATTCTTATCAACCCTCTTTACGAAATTCTCCCACCTTTGTGGATCAATCTCTTTCGGATTCCTTCTGAACTTCTTCAAGTGTTCTCTGACACTATCAAGAGAGTATATGTATTCAAGATCGTCCTCTGATGGTATCTTAAAACCCACTCCCGGCACTTCTGGTGGGGCGTAACTGCGTATCTCTTCAACATCTATCCAGTAAAACCACTCCGGGTGGTCCAATATTAAATCACTATCCCTTGCCGCTGTTCTTGGTATGAAATCTAAAAGAACCCTGAACCCCATAACATGGGCAGCTTCAACGAAAGCTTTAAACTCTTCCTCAACAGAAAAGTCTTCCAAAATTGGATCGTGATACCTATCATCGATCTTTTTGGGATTTTTAACAGCGTAAGGGGAACCAACTTCACCTTTCTTAAAGAGATCGCTGTATTTACTGACAGGAAGAAGGTAGATAGTATCAACTCCAAGCATTTTAAGATATGGAAAAAGACCTATGGCTTTAAGGAATGTGCCGCTTTCTCTGTAACCAAAAATATCGATCTCTTCAAACCTTCCAAAACCCTTATGGTTGTAACTGAGCGAACTTCTAACAAACATAGCATATATATGTGCAGTTTTTATCCAACTTGGTTCCTTTACTCCATAAATTTCCGAGTAGGATTTTGAATAATCCACACCCTCTCTTGCGCCCTTGAGAATCTTTTCGAGGATAGTTGAATAATACTCGTAAGGATCAACTACAATTACATTATTATACTCCTTTCTTCTTCCAGAGAACCACGGTGCAACCCATTTCTTTGGAATAGCATAAGAGAGTTTTCCTCTCTTTTTAGAAAGATATCTATAAATTTCCTCTATAGTCATTTTCAACACCTCCAATAGATCTATTTGAAAATTCTTTAAGATTATTCAACCAAAAATTCTTTACCCTTGTAAAGTTTATCATAAAGCTTTTTCAATCTTCTATAGAGCTTCCTATATACTTCCTTGTATATAAAATTATATATTTCTTTTTCTTTTTCGTCTGGTTCAAAAGGTCCCTCAAGATGGACCATCTCTTTTACACCATCTTCTAATCTGCTAAAGACGCCCATACCACAAAAAGAGATGATAGCTGCACCTAAAGACGCAGATTCTTCTGTAACTTCCCTATAAACAGGTAGTTGCATGATGGACGCTGCGATAGAAGCAATTTTATCACTGCTACTACCACCACCAGCAATTTTTGCAATTTTAAACTTCAAATTTCCTCTCTTTTCCATTCTTTCCTTTCCCTCTCTCAGGGCGTAAAAAAGTCCTTCTATTAATGATCTATATAAATGTTCTCTTTTATGAAAACTTTGAAAACCAATAATTGATCCGCGGGCTTCTGGCTTATCCAAACTTGGAGTCCAAAAAGGATAAGTTATAAGTCCCATTGAACCAGCCGGGACAGATTCTAGCATTTCATCAATTAGCTTTTCCGCTGGTATGCCGATCTTTTTTGCCTTCATTCTTTCAGTGTAGGCAAATTCATCTCTGAACCATCTGACAAGCCAAAAACCTCGAAATATCTCAACTTCTGGGTTGTAGGTCCCTTCAATAATTCCTGGATATGGAGGAAGGTGTGGAATGGTTTCAAAATATTTCTTCGTTGTAGTTTGAACAGTTGAGGTTGTGGAAAGACTCAAAGAAATTTCGTCATCTTTCACAACTCCTACCCCGAGAGTTTCACATCCCTTGTCAGAACCGGCCGCAACAACATAAGCATCTATACCAAGTTCGTCTCTCACATCTTTTCTGAGCTTCCCAATAACTGTACATGGCTTTACAAGATCAACCAATTTTTCTTTAGGTATAGGAAAGAGCTTTGCCTTTATATCTGATTTTTTACACCATTTTTGACTTTTGTAATCAAACGGAATGTGCCCTATCTGAGAAGCAACGCTATCAACAAATTCTCCAGTGAGTCTTTGAAGGAAAAATCCAGAAAGCTGTACAATCTTGTAGGCTTTTTCCCACACATGAGGTTCGTTCTGCCTTACCCAGTTAACCGTAGCTCCCCTGTACACATTCCTTATAGTTGGAAGCTTTCCCGCCAGCCAGTAAATGAATTTCTCATAAAATGGAAGCTTTAAATCATACTGGGCTTCCCTATGATCAAGCCATAATATCACTGGTCTCAAAACTTTACCCGCTTTGTCCATGAACACCAAAGAATCTCTCTGTGTTGTAACGGTTATAACTTTTATCTTATCTTCTATGCCACTGGCAACCTTTTTGGCAAGTTTTAAAAAAAGTTCCCAGTAGTCTTCAGGATTATACTCTGCCCACCCAGGTTTTGGGGAGAAATAGGGCGGATCGTACTCAACGCTCTCCTTTCTTAAAATCTCTCCTTTTGTATTGAAAATTGATACTTTCATCTTTTGTGTTCCGACATCTACAACAAGAGATAGCAAAACATCTCACCTCATCTGATAGTCCTTGCTAGCTCAAGTGTCCTTTGAAGCCTTGCAACGGTTTTTCCTTTCCCCAAAACTGAAAGTGATATGAAAAGCCCTGGAGTTACCAATTTCCCAAGAACGGCACCTCTTATCAGCTGAAATGTTTTTTTCTTTGAAGCGATCTTTTTCGCTGCAAGATCTCTAACAAACTTCTCACATCCTTCGACAGTCCAGTCCTCATTTTCCTTTGCCATCTTGATCGCTTCCTCCAAAATAGGAATTGCAAAATTTTTCTTTAAATAATCTTCGATGTACCTCTCTTCATACTCGTAACTATCAACAAAGAAGGGCGTAGATATATCAAGAAGCTGCTTCATTGTATTAACCTTCTCTCTGCATATATTAAGAACTTCCATGGAATAAACCTTGTCTTTTTCAATAAGCTCAATAAGCTCTATCATATTAAGGTAATCCAAGTAGTTTCTAAACTCAACACATACCCTTTCTATTTCCATAGCCCTCAGATGTTTCCCATTTACCCACTCAAGTTTCTCGTAGTCAAAAACAACATTTTTATTTGATATATCCTTTATATCGAAACTTTCAAGCCTGTCTCTTATGTCAAAAATTTCCTTGCCTTCTTCCACTTTCCAACCCAAAAGAGCTAAGTAATTCAAAAGCCCGCTTGCCAAGTATCCTTCAGACCTGAAGTGATCTACCGATGTTGCACCATGCCTTTTGCTAAGAGGTGTTCTATCGCTTCCAAATATTAAAGGGATGTGCATAAACTCTGGCGGCTGCCAGCCAAGGGCTTCATAAATAAGAAGCTGCTTTGGTGTATTGGAAAGATGATCCTCTCCGCGAAAGACATGGGTTATTTCCATTAAGTGATCATCCACAACAACGGCAAAATTGTAAGTAGGAAAACCGTTGGATTTTACTATAATGAAATCCTCAATATCCTCGCTCCTGAACTCCATATCTCCTTTTAAAAGATCGTGAAACCTTATAGTTTTTCCTGCAGGAACTTTGAACTTAACGGTAACATCATGCCCTTTTTGAACATACTCCTCGGGATAATCAAAAGTCTCAAAGAGTTCTTTCTTTCTATCTTCCTTGTCGTACACAACATAAACTGCTTTTTTATCTTCTATCAACATCTTTGCATATTTATCATAAATTCCTGCTTCCTTCCTTTCACTTTGCCTATAGGGACTATGTTTTCCTCCTATATCTGGGCCCTCATCCCACAAAAGTCCGAGCCACCGCAAAGCTTCCATTATCAAATGTTCTGATTCTTTCGTTGATCTTTCTGTGTCGGTATCCTCCATCCTCAATATGAACTTTCCCCTTTCTTTTCTTGTAAAAAGCCAGTTAAAAAGGGCCGTCCTTGCGCCACCAACATGCAAATACCCCGTTGGACTTGGAGCAAATCTTGTTCTTACCACAGTTATCAACTCCTCCTATATTCCTATTATCTTCTCCCAGTAAAATTCTATCTTTCCTGATCTTGCATTCTTTGCCTCAACTTCCAAAATATAAACTCCTGGGATCTGCAGTTTTACTACCTTGCTTCCCTTTTCCTCTTTGTTAACTTCGCATTTCCAAATCTCTTTTCCTTCTGGTGAGATAAGATGTATTACCATTTTTCCACCTTTTAAAGAAGCATCATAGCTTATCTTTATCTTCTCTCCTTCAATAGCATTTATATAAAGCCTTTTTCTGCCTGTGAAGTAAAAGAACTTGTAAGAGATAGATCTTTCTGTTTGATGTCCAGAAAAACCTATTCTAATTCCATGGGAATATTTGATATTACCCAAAAATCTATTCAAGAAAAATCCCAAAATCACAAATCCAATTATAACTAAAATCAAAATGGCAGTATTCTTGCTCACAAAATCCCCCTTTTGCAAAAGAAATTGCCAAAAGAATTATATCTCAATTTTTACAATGATAGACGACTTGGTAATAATAAATGCCACCCCAGAAGGGGTGGCTATTTAAATACTGATACAGTTTTGATAAATCACTATTCATCTTGAAACTTTGATATTGTCGAAGTTAACTTCAAGCTTTTCTCCTGCTTTCACCTCGATATTCTTGGTAGCTGCTGGTGTTCCAAGTGTTAGACTTCCATCCTCGCTTTCTGGCAGTGTGTAATCGGTGTAAACTGATATTGTATATTTTCCTTCCATTATTCCTCCCATCATGTAGAATCCTTTTCTGCTTGTTAGTGTGAACCTCATAGGAGTCGATTCATCCTCTTTTGTAAGAGTAATGAGTGCAAAATCAACTGCGTTTCCATCTTCATCAGTTACCTTCCCATATACCTTTGCCATGTGTTTGTTTCTCATATAATGCGTTATCACAGGTTTGAGAATGTACCTAAATTCTTTCACTGGAGATGGAATATAAATGAGAGATCTTGACACGTCGAAGTCCAAAACTACTTCCGTATCAGATGATACTGTAGCGTTAACCAGAACTTTTATCATATCACTCGGAACTTTTACCGGGTATTCTTCTCCATCAACAACTGCTGTTGCATCTGCGATGTTCATTCCAATCCACGCAAGTGTTGCGTCCTCTGGGATCTGACTAAGGTCAAAGAATTTTACTTCGGTTCCTGCCAATGAAAGAAGATCAACCTCTGTTGCAACGTTTACTGTTACATCAGAAGCTTCTCCTTCTATCTCAAAATGATAGGTAACACTTGGAATGGATACGATGAGCTGGTCCACATCTGCCAGTGGTCTGTCAGTAAGATAAACTGCTGCACTTTCCTGTTCCACCGTGTTTTCTTCTTCGTTTTGAAGATTTCCAATCTGTGTACAACTGCTCAAAAGTACTAAAAGAAGGGCTGCCAAGAAAATGTAAACTGCTTTTTTCATACTTTCACCTCCTGAAAAGTTTTTTTGCGTATTCTGCAAAATCTTCTTTATAGATAAGACAGATTAATTGTAGCTAAGGTTCAAAAACGAAAACACCGGAGGGGCAATACCCCTCCGGCTATCATATACAAGAAAATCCTTAAATACTCTAGATTTGCCTATTACTCTTTGCCTAAGTATTCGAAAATTTTGTCAATATCAGGCTCAACCGATTTTATCTCAAATAGTTTTTCATAAGAACTTGGATCTTTAAGGCCATTTCCTGTTACAACGACAACAACCTTTGCATCCTTTTCAATTCTTCCTTCTCTTATGAGTTTTTTAAGTCCAGCATATGAAGCTGATCCTGCAGGCTCTGAGAAAAGGCCCATATCCGATGCAAGCTCTACTCCAGCATTCAAAATTTCCTCGTCAGAGACAGCAACATAGAATCCCCCACTTGTTCTAACGTATTTGCAAGCCTTTATGACGTCCCTTGGCTTTCCAACAGCTATCGAATCTGCAAGGGTGTTCGCCTTCAAGTCGTGAGGCTTGAAAGGCTCACCTGCATCAAACGCAGCCTTCACAGCAGCGGCACCTTCTGCTTGAACTCCTACTATTTTTGGAATTCTATCTATAAGCCCAACCTTATACATATCATAAAATCCTTTGTATATCCCGCTTATAACTGTTCCATCTCCAACCCCGACAAGAACATAATCGGGCACATCAAAATCCATTTGAACTGCTATCTCCATACCACCTGTTTTCTTCCCTTCAAGAAGGTAGGGATTTATAGCGCTGTTTCTGCAGTACCATCCCATCTTCTCTCCAACCTTCATAGAAAGATCAAAAACGGTATCATAATCGGCGTTTATTGGAACGAGTTTTGCACCAAAAATCTTTATTTGCATTATTTTAGGCCTTGGAGCTTTTGCAGGAACAAATATAACACTTTTAAGGTGGGTTGGCGCTGTAAGACCGGCTAAGGACGATGCAGCATTTCCTGTAGATGCTGCGTAAATGGTGTCGTAACCTTTCTCAACCGCCTTTGCTATTGCAACGGCGGAGGCTCTGTCTTTGTAGGAAGCCGTTGGGTTTACTCCATCGTATTTAACAAAAAAACGGTTTATACCAAGTTTTTCTGCTTTGTTTGGAAATTCATAAAGAGGTGTTCCTCCAACTTTTAGGGGAACTTTGTAGTAATTCTTCTCAAGTGGAAGAAGCTTTTCAAATTGGAACATATCTGCATCTTTTGAAAGTTCTTCTCTGCTAATCTTTATTTCATCGTAGTCGTAGACAACCTCAAGCGTTCCAAGCCTGTCTCCGCACTTTGGACAAGTGTATTCAACTTCATCCGGGTCGTAGATCGTCCCGCAGGTTATACACCTCAGTTTGTACTTCATCTCCATTTCCCCTCCACTGGCATAACACCGCTGATGGCATTAACTGGACATCTTGTTTGACAAAGTCCACATCCAAAGCACTTATCCTCATCAACGACAACTTTCTTCTCATCTGGATAGACCCATATCGCCCAGTATGGACAAACCATCTCACAAACTTTACAGAAGGTACATTTATCAAGATCGATTTTTGGATGATCCGGCTCATATTTTAAATTGAAGGACAAATCAGTTCCTATAACCTCTTTTACAGAAGAGAATCCGTATTTCTTTAAAGCTGCGGGAAGCCCTTCAACTATCCTTTTGTATATGTCCTTTCCCATGATGAG
Organism: Thermotogaceae bacterium; assembly: GCA_027065235.1. GTDB lineage: Bacteria > Thermotogota > Thermotogae > Thermotogales > Thermotogaceae > JAGHBG01. Next base: position 8,362 of record JAMOOR010000363.1, read on the forward strand.
GGCAGCGGAGAGAAGCTGAACTGCTTTTGCGCCGGCAAGAAGGAACTCAACAACATCATCTGCTGTCTTTATTCCGCCAACACCAATTACTTCTATTCCATCAACTTCATGAGCGATCTGATAAACCCTTGCAAGTGCAAGAGGCTTAAGATAAGGTCCTGAAACCCATACGAATTTATCCTTTCCACCAAAGACTATCTGTCTTTTTGCAGGATCGATTTTCATCGTTGGTCCCAGTGAGTTCACAGCAACTATTCCATTTGCGCCATTTTCCTTTGCCACCTTAGCAAATCCAACCGGATCTGGAATGTGAGGGGAAAGCTTCATGTAAATGGGCTTTTTCGTGTTTTTTCTTATCGTTGCAACAATTTCTCTTATAACGTTTAAATCTTTTCCAACATAATGCGTGGAAACTTCAAAGGCATCGGCAAATTCGTCAAGCTTGGGAATAAGCTCTTCCATATCCTCTTTCGTGTATCCAACACTGACAAAGAGCGGGACCTTAAGCTCTTTTTTCAACCTTGGAAGAATTTCGTTTATCCACTTCTCTGGTGGAAGCTCGCTCCAGAGCTCTGCGTTCATCGCATAGCTCGTTCCTGCTCCGATACATGGTCTTGGAACCTGCGCTGCAACTGTAGATATAGTCTTTGTGACTATTCCGCCAACTCCAAGCCTTTCGATGTAAAGGATCTTCTCGTCATCTCCAACCAAAGGGCCTGATGCTGGCATTATGGGATTGGAAAGCTCTATTCCAGAAAGAACGGTAGAAAGATCCATCCAAACTCCCCCTTTTGTATAAAAGTATTTGAGTTTATGATACTAAATGTGACTTTAAATTTCAAAATTTTAATATTGGTGCTAAGGAATTAATAAGGAAGATGCGATTGAAATTGGTGAAAAATCGTTGAAAGAAAAGTCATGGTTTGTTACAACATTTTTGAAATAACATCAAAAATAACATCAAAGTACTGATAAAAATTAGGCTTCCAGGATATTCTTAATACCAGTTGAAAGGCATATACATCATATGAGAAATAGCTTACAGAGTAAACCATATAAACAGTGATCAGTCTAGAACAAAAGCCCCCTTACCGGGGGCTTTTTCGAAAGATATTGTTATTTATTCATCCCAAAGAACACCTTCTCCGGTGTTATCGGCAAGGATTTTATCCTCACACCTACTGCATCATAAATCGCATTAGCTATAGCAGCTGGTGGTGTGTCTATTCCTATTTCACCAACGGACTTTGCACCAAAGGGACCTGTAGGTTCATAGCTTTCCACAAACTCCACTACAAGTTCTGGAACATCAAGTCTTGATGGCACTTTGTAGTACATGAATGTGTTCGTAAGAAGTCTTCCATCTTCTGAATACTTAACATCTTCAAAGAGGGTCATTCCTATTCCCTGTACAACTCCGCCTTCTGCCTGTATCCTTGCAAGATTCGGATTTATCGGGGTTCCTATATCCATGACTATCGTGTATTTAAGAACATCAACCTTTCCTGTTTCCGTATCAACTTCTACCTCTGCAAAAGCTGCTGCATAAGGCGGTGGACTCTCCGGACCGACGAAGGATCCATCTGCGACAAGTTGTTTCTGATTTTCTGTATAGTAAAGAACCGTTGCAAGATCTTTCAATGTAACGCTCTTTGAACCGTCCTTTGTTTTGATAACCTTTCCATCAAATTCAACTTCATCTTTAGAAACGCCAAGCTTTTGTGCTCCTTCTTTTATTATCAGTTTTCTCATCTTTTCTCCCGCTATTTTTACAGCGTTTCCACTAACATATGTGGTTGAGGAAGCGTAAGCTCCCACATCAAAAGGAGTAAGATCGGTATCAGATGAATAGACAACTATGTCGTCGCTGCTAACTCCAATAGCCTCTGCTGCAATTTGGGCAAGGATTGTATCAGAACCTGTTCCAAGGTCAGTGGCACCAACAAGAAGGTTGAAGGAACCATCATCATTGAGTTTTATAATCGCAGAGCCCATATCTACATTAGCTATTCCAGAACCTTGCATAGCAACGGCAAATCCCATTCCTTTAACTTTGCTTCCATTCTTTTCTTTCTTTCCTCTCTTTTTCTTCCAGCCAGAAAGTTCTACTCCTCTATTTATAGCTTCTTCAAGCTTGCAACTCTTTATTATCATCTCAACGCCTTCTCTTCCTTCACCCATTATCTTGAATATCTCCGATGTTTCTCCTTCCCTTATGACATTCTTAAGCCGCAATTCAACAGGATCCATTCCTAACTTTTCTGCCAAAATATCCATAGCACTCTCAAGGGCGAAGTTACCCTGTATAGCACCGTACCCTCTGTAGGCTCCCGCTGGAACGTGGTTTGTGTAAACAACTTTTCCTTTGAACCTGACTCCATCAACTTTGTTGTAAAGTGGCAGGGTCTTTGAACCAGCCACCATCAAAACCGTAAGAGCATGCTCCCCATAAGCCCCTGTATCAGAAAGAACTTCAAAATCTATAACCTTTAGCGTTCCATCATTTTTGGCACCTATGGTTACATCAAACCTCATTGGATGACGCGTGTAGGTAGCTTCAAAAACCTCTTTTCTTGTGTAAACAAGCTTTACTGGTTTTTTTAGCTTCCAAGCAGCGTAAGATACAAGAAGCTCTCCATGAAGAGCTTGCTTTCCTCCAAATCCTCCGCCGATTCTTGGCTTTATAACCCTAATGTTCTTGATTGGAATATCAAGAACCATAGCGACTTGTCTTCTCACATGAAAGGGAGTCTGCGTAGAAGTTACTATAACCAGCCTTCCAGACATGTCGATGTAAGCGTAGGACGCATGTGGCTCCATCATCGCATGGGCTTGAGCTTGAGTGTAGAATCTTTCTCTTATTACAACACAGTCAGGATCCTCTTCACATTCCTTTATGAGCTTGTCAACATCACCGATCTCCATCTGGTACGATGCTGCTATGTTCTTTTGTGGGTCTCTTCCAATATCAAACTGTGCGAAGGATTCTTCTTCAGGGTGAATTATCGAGGGATGCCCTTCTGCCTTTTCAAAGTCAAGAACAGGTTCTAAGACCTCATATTCTACCTTTATCTTTTTTAAAGCTTCTTCCGCAATCCTTTCATTGTCTGCAACCACCGCTGCAACTTCATCTCCAACATACCTTACATATTCATCTAATATGAACTTATCATAAGGAGATGGCTCCGGAAAGCCCTGCCCAGCTCTTGTTATTATCCTTCTTGGAACATTTTTGTATGTAAGGACAAGATGGACGCCTTTCATTTTTTCGGCTTCTGATGTGTCTATATCTTTTATCCTTGCAAATGCATGCGGACTTCTCAAAACCTTCATCACTAAAGAATCCTTTGGTGCAAGGTCGTCAGCGTAAACGGGAAGACCCCTTATAAGCCCATAAGAATCCTTTTTTGGTATAGATTTTTTAACTTCTCTCATTCACTCCACCCCCAAATAGCGGAAAATGGCTCTTTCTTGCCCTACATACCCAGTACACCTGCAGAGGTTACCAACAAGGTATCTTCTTATATCCTCTTTTGTTTTCTTAACCTTCCCATTCTCTATCTCTTTCTTAAGAGCGTATAGCATCACCAAAAGCGCAGGTGAGCAGAATCCACATTGCTCTGCACCCTCTTCTGCCAGTATTTTTATGTAATCTTCCATTTCATCTGCTATGCCTTCGGCGGTTGTTATCTCATGACCGTCACAAGTTGAAGCAAGCGTGGCACAGGAAAGTATTGGATAACCGTCTCTTAAAACCGTACAGGCACCGCAAGTTCCAGTGTCGCATCCTTTTTTTACAGATAGGTAACCTTCTCTTCTCAAAACATCTAAAAGATAATCGGAAGGGTCTATCTCAACTTCTTTCCAAACACCGTTTATCTTAAGATTTATCTTCATCCTATCACCTCTTTCACAGCTCTTTTTAAAAGTGCACCAGCAACTTCTTTTCTGTACTCACCAGACCATCTAAAATCACTGGCAAATTTAAGTTCATTTTTCATCTCTTCTGCAGCTTTTTCTATCGCCTCATCGTCAACAGAACTGTTCAGAACCTCCATTGCTTTGTAGGATAGAGCTGCAACTCCCGGCCTTGCGCCAACGGCAACTCTCCAATCCGTGAATTTATCACCGTCTTTTACAGCAGAAACAGCAACATTGACAACGGAAAAATCGTATTCGCTATTTCTCATAAACTTGAAAGAAGCTTTTCTTGGGGTTTTCTTTATGTAAAGTGCTGTCATGATATCTTTCTTTATCATCGGGCCTTTGAGGTAATCCTCAAGTTTCATCTTTCCTGCTTTGTAGAATTCAACCTCCGTATCAAGTGCTAAAAGACCCGTTATGAAATCAGAAAATCCCCATTTTGGAACAACCGTTCCTCCGACTGTGGCTACATTTCTAAGCTGAACGGACCATATGTAGGATATGACGTCATATAGATATCCGTCGGCATATTTCATTATGAGATCATGAAACTGCATGTTAGCCAGAGTAGCCATTGCACCAACAACTATGTAATCTCCAACCTCGTATATAGCTCCTATTCCTACATTTTGAAGATCAATGGCAAGTTTTATCGTTCTGTCAGAAAGCCTTGCGTAAGTCGTTCCTCCCAATATCTCTGCGCCATCTTCTTGGAGCAAATCATAGGCTTGCTCCAAACTCGATGGCCTAACATAATCCAAAATCTTTAAAGGCATATAAACACCTCCTGCTGGTATAAATTAATTCATTTGGTCCAATTATAGAACAAATAAGCGCTTTACAGAAAATTTTTTGTTACCTGCGAAAAACAGGATATTTAAGAGATGAGATTTCGTAATAAAGCTCCGGTCTTCTTCTTTTGAAATAGGCGTGAGAATCTCCTTCCTCCTCATATCTATAATGGTCAAGGATGGAAAGATCAATATCAGAAATTATCATCCCTTGCCCATCTTCTAATTCTTCCATCACCTTTCCAGATGGATGAACTATTCTTGATTTTCCCAAAAAATCCATAACACCTTTCCCAACTGTAGATGATGTTACAAGATATACACCATTCTCTATTGCTCTTGCCCTTGTTGCTGTGTCGTATATTCTTTCTCTAAGCCTTCCAAATGCAAAAGAAGCGAAAATTACCTGAGCACCGTGAAGAGTCAATACCCTTGATATTTCCGGAAAACCTATCTCATAACAAAGAAGAACGCCAAATATAACATCTTTAAATTTAAAGACCAAAAAACTTTCTCCCGCATCAAAAATTTCGTTCTCTTTTCTGAAAAGATGAGTTTTATCATAGAAAAGTATTTCTCTCTTTTTCTTTATAACCGCAAGGGAATTTTTGATCTTTCCATTGAGAATTCTTGGAGCCCCGAGAATTATAGCCATGTCGTATTTTCTTGACAGGCGGACAAGCTCATCGGATATATTCTGAAAGAATTCTGCTCCATTTTTTAAAACTTCCACATCGAAGGTGTAGCCAGAAATCGCCAGTTCCGGGAAGAGAACCACATCGGCTTTGCTGCCAGCAGCTTTTTCGATCATGGTTTTTATAAAAGAAAAATTCTTTTCGAAATTCCCAACCTTCGGCTTCATTTGAACAGACGCTATTTTCACGCCATCACCCTGCTTTGGAAACCTTTTCGACTATTTTTGCGAGATCTTGCTGTTTATGCCAGTATCCATCCATATAGCCAGAGCCAGAGAGTCTTCCTAGGAATTTGTAGTGCTCTCTTGTAAGGACACCTGCTCCATATTTTGCAAGGGGAGTTTTTGGAAGAGGCATGAAAGTATGAGCGTGTATTTTTGCATTGTACTTTCTGATTATCTTTTCTATAAATTCAAAGGTTTTTTGGATATCTTCTTTTGTTTCAAATGGAAAACCGAATATGAAATCAACATGGGGGGTGAACCCTTCAAGAGACGCTATCTCTAAGGCTCTCTCCACAGTTTCAAGATCGTGACCACGATTAATTATTTTAAGAAGTCTTTCAGAACCCGTTTGAGCCCCAATTATCAAAGAACGGTTTTTAATGTATCTCTTAATCGTTCTTAAAACCTCGCGCGTAACTGATTCAGGTCTTACATCAGAAGGAAATGTGCCAAAAAATATGTCTTCAATTCCAACCTTTCTCAATCCGTATAGTAGCTTTTCAATAGCTTCGACATTTGGAGTTACACCGTTTTTTGACATGTATCCAAAAGAATTAGAAGCGATGAACCGTGCTATTTTTCTTCCCTTTTTCACTCCAAGCGCAGCGTAGTGGATTATGCTCTCTATCGACCTGTATCTTATCTTCCTTCCTGCAAGGTATGGGGTAAAGCAGTATCCACAGGCGAAAGGACATCCCCTTGCAATCTCAATAGGCATGAACATTTCTCTTTCTACATTAAAGGGTGGGTAATGATCAAGAGATACACGATTTTTTATACCGTCGTATATTCTTCCGTTATCTGGCGGATAGTCCTCTATGAATTTTATAATGTTTTCTTCTCCATCGCCCGTAAACACATAATCAAATCCCATATTTAGTACACCTTCGGGATCGGCTGTAGGATGGGGACCACCGGCAATTAGTGTATAGCCTCTTTCTTTAAGGATCTTTGCTTCCTTTTTCACCCACTCAAAATCAAAGCTCATGAAAGAATAAGCTACAACAACATCTTTTGGATATTTCAAAACTTCTTCTAAGGAGTTTTCTATGTAAATATCCACATCTAAATTTCTGCTATCTATGGCGGAAATCAGCGATACTATGGAATAGTAATTGTTTTTACTCTTTCTAAATATGATTTTCATTCTTCTCTCTCTATCTTCACCTTTATTTTTCCTTTAACTCCTCCGGGCAGCTTCACATCGATTTCATAAGTTCCAATCTCTTTTATAGGCTTTTTTACCTTTACCCATCTTTTATCGATCTCTTCACCTGTAGCTTTAGAGAGCATCTCAGCTATTGAAGAGCTTGTAAGAGAGCCAAACAGTTTCCCAGCGCTGCCGGCTTTTACCCTTATCTCCCAAACCTTTTTTGACAATTTATTTAAAATCTCTTCGCTTCTTTTTCTAATTCTTTCTTCTTTTTCTTTCTCCTGCTTTTTTTCGTCTAAAAGATGTTTTATATTTCCTTCTGTAGCTTTAACAGCTAGTCGCCTTGGTATCAAGAAGTTTCTTGCATATCCATCAGAAACCTCTTTAATTTCCCCTTTTTTTCCGATGTTTTTAACGTCTTTTAGCAAAATTACTTTCATATTTATCCCTCCTTTAAATAAAACTTAATTCCATTATATTATACGCAAGATTTTTTCTTTTATGATATCATTATAGCAATGGAAAAATTAAACATTAAGTAGTTGGGAGGTGTGTAAATTGAGTATTAAAAGTAAGATTATAACCATTTTGGTTCCAGTGATTGCAGTCGTGGTTATTCTTGCCGCCATGATTCCCCTTATGGTTGCAAAAGGCTTTGTTGAAAAATCAGTTCAACCTGTAGTGGAACTATCAAAATCTCTTACAGGAATCAAAGATGAAGTAGAAGTAGCAAAAAATGATGTTCTAAAAACAAGCATAGATCTTATAGTCAACTTATCTGAAGCTGAAGCTAATATTGTGAATAATTGGCTTGATAGCAAGATATCCCTTATAGATAAGATGAAAGTGGATGAATCAATTGATGCAGCATTTGCAGTTTTCCAGCCAACTTATATAAATTTCGCTCTTAGCAACTACACAGATTATTTGGAAAAAGGGTACACCAAACTATTTCTTGCACTCCCCAACGGAAAAGCTTACGATGTAAACGGAAAGGAATATAAACTACCAAAAAATGTGACAGATAGAGTTGTAAACGAAAAGCAAACGGTTGTCATAGTTCCATTTAAGTTTTCAGATCAGAAAGAATCACAATTTTTGGTTATAGCTCCGTTTATGAGTGCGGATAATAGCCTTGTCAAAGGAATTGTTGGATTTACATTCCCGCAAAAAGACTTTATCAATTTTTTAAATAATATTAGGGTAGGAAAGACAGGATATGCTCATGTTATCAACAATGATGGCCTCACCATTTCCCATCCAAAAGCTTCTCTAATTAACTCTTTAAATATCCAAAAAGATAAGGATTTAAATGTATTGTACAAAGCTGCAAAATCTGGAAAAGAAAAGTATGTTTTTTACAAATTTCAAGGAAAGGAAAAATTTGCAGCTATTGCACCTCTGAAATACGGACTTTACATGTTTGTAGGAATGCAAGTCAGTGAAGTTACAGGAAAAGTTGAAAAGCTTAACGAAGTTACAAAAAGCTCACAAAATCTTGTAAAAGCCATTGATGAGTTTAAAGTAGGGTTTCAAAAAGCAGTTAAAAAGTCTATTTTAACAGGAATATTGTTTGCGCTTATAGGAGTTGTGTTTGTTGTGGTTATCATATACTTCTCTGCAGAAAGTATTTCTAAGCCTTTAAGGAAATTAGCAGTTGTTTCCGACAAACTTGATTCTGGAGATCTAACAGTGGAGATTCCTACAGTGAAAGGTGACACAAAGAAGGACGAGATAGTAAATCTCTCTAAATCCTTTGCAAAACTAAAGGAGACTCTTAGAAACATAATAGGTGAGATGTATGAAGTAGGAAACAAGGTTGAAGACATATCCAAGTCTTTGTCGGAAATGGTACAGGATACTATGACAAAGTCTGAGGAAGCTATATCCGTCATGGACAACATGAAAAGAAGAATCGATGATGTAACGCAATCGGCTCAATCAGCTAACTCTGGAATGGAAGAAATATCCGCTGGAGCTCAAAGCCTCGCAGATTACGCATCGGAACTCAGTAACATTTCAAATGATATGAAAAACACTTCAGACGAGACCAAAGACGTTATGAGAAGGTTGGGAACAGCTGTTAATAACGTTAAAGAGATAATGAGGGAAACTATCCAATCAATGGATGAGCTTCTTAATCTATCCAACAGGATAAACCAGATAGTTGAAACCATAAGTTCCATAGCAGAACAAACTAACCTCTTGGCTCTTAACGCTGCTATAGAGGCAGCAAGAGCTGGAGAGGCTGGAAAGGGCTTTGCAGTTGTCGCCGACGAAATTAGAAAATTAGCAGAGGAGTCAAGAAAGTCAACTGATGAAATAGCTTCGATACTATCACAAATAAGAGATCAAGCATTGAAGATAGCTGATGATGGGAAGAAACTTTCTGAAAGTGTCGATGAAAGTGTTGACATGGTTGGAAGCAGTGTAAAAGCCCTTGAAGAGCTTGCAGCAAGAATTAACAGGGTTAGTGAAATGACCGTTGACCTTGCAAACACATCACAAGAACAAAGCGCTGCTGCAACAGAAGTCAGTCAGGCGATAGACTCAATTGCAAAAGAGCTTGTTGAAGTCGAGGATGAAGCAAAGAGAATAGTTGACTTCTTGAAAGAAACCACTGATGCTGTGATGAATGTGAACCAACAGGCGGAGAACCTAGAAAGCTACGTTGTAAGGCTGACAGAATATCTAAAAAGATTCAAAATATAACTTTAAGTTTATTCCTCTGCTCCCCTTTTGGGGAGCTTTCCTTTTTTAGAGAGAAAAAATATGAAGATTCCAATATATATAAATATGTCTCCTATACTTATAATAAATTTCCTTCCGTAGGGCAGAAACACTGGTATCCAATCACCAAGAAGAACTCTTAGATCTTTCCAATTTGTGATGTAATGTCTTGAGTCTTCACCTATATTCATTAATTTTGCTACGCTGTCAAGGACAGGCATCTTCCCTCCAGATATCGTCATAACCAAACCGTTTAACACGGCGCCGATAAACATTAATTTTATTCCTGGAAGCTGCCTATTTTTCCAAAGTATGTATAAAAGAAGAAAAAAGGATAATGGAATCAGTATGTGCCTATAAAAAGGTAAAATCTGAAGAACAAAGGGAACCGGCATTAGATAAATGAGTCTTATATCCCTTGATAGAGCAATTTTAATCCTTTTAAAGATTACCGAGAGAATCATGGAAATAACAAGCACATCGATTATCATAGTTTTCCTTCCTCCTCGAGGATTTTGACAAACGTTTCAAATATCTTTGGGTCTATAGCCTTCCCAGCGAGTTTTCTCATAAGCTCTACTGCTTCTTTGGGAGACATAGCTTTTCTATAGGGCCTATCTGTGGTCAATGCATCGTATATATCTGCGACTGCTATTATCTTAGATTCGATTGGTATTTCGTCTTCTTTGAGTCCACCAGGATATCCGCTTCCGTCTATTCTTTCATGATGGAGCTTCACCCACAGCGCTTCATGCTTTTCAAATCTCTTAATTGTTTTTAAAAGTTCCCAACTTTTTACAGGGTGTTCCTTTATAACCTCAAATTCTCTATCTGATAATGTAGCGGGTTTATTAAGTATGTAATCTGGTATACCAATTTTTCCGATGTCATGAAGAAGAGCAGCAGTTTTAATTCTTTCGCAATGAGTTTTCTTCAAGCCTAATCTTCTTGCAATTTTGTAGGAATAGTCAGAGACCCTCTTACTATGACTGTATGTGTAACTATCTCTTTCTTCAAGACTTTTTAAAAGAGCTATCATGCTTTCTATCTTCGACTCTTCATATAGTTTCCTATAGTATATTCCAGCTTGGACTGAGACCAAAAGAGCAATCGAAAGGGGAAAAGAAATGAATCCAACATACTTATACAGAACAAGGATTATAAGCGTCGCGGGGAAGATAAATAAAAGGTTGGGGAAGGAGAACATCAGAAGCTTTTTTAAATTGCCTAGGAAGTCTTCTTCTGATTCAAAAGTAAGAACTGTTGAAACAAAAATGTGATTCAAAAAGAGGTAAACGGAAAGACCAGTTATAACTGCCAATGTTAACGAATCAACTTTTGACATTACATAAGATGTTACGAATGTAGTTATTCCAATTTGCGAGAAGTTGAAAATATATTTTACGATGTGTATCTTTCTTATTAAATGTATCTTCGGTGCAATTGAGGAAACTGCGGCTACAAGTGAAGCGTAAAAAGGATTCAATATGTAAGCTGATATAGTGTTTATTATCATTCCCCCGCTGAAATCAACGTTGGTGTTTTTCATAAAAGGTGAATGGATTCTGATGAGTTCGAAGCCGACACCTACCAGCATGAAAAGAAGGGGAAGAATCCCCTCATTTTTCTCTGCTTTAAAACCTTTCATAAGTATATAGATGTAAAGAATGAAAATCAGTATTGAAAACACTAAAGTTTTTCTGCTTATCTTACGACTCAATGCTCCATCTTCTCTCCTTAAATCATTTAATAATTATAATAATTATTATATGAGAATTTTAAATTACCACCAAGTTACGTTTCCTACCAACGACATAGCCATAAGAGCCAACCCAGAAATCAACGTGATTACCTTTAAAAGCCTCATTTTCTCTCCTCCTTTATACCATATTTTTGAGAATTTTTAAAAATTTACCACCAGGTTACATTTCCGACTAAAGAAATAAGCATAGTTGCAAGTCCGATAAGAGTAATCACCAATTTCTTCATCATTCATCCCCCCTACAAAAAGTTTTTTATCAAATGTAAGTCTTTGAAGAACTATTTGCCAAATTACCACCACGTCACGTTTCCAACAAGAGCTATCGCCATGGCTGCAACGCTGCTTATAATCATGATTACTTTAAACAATTTCTTCATCAACCACACCCCCTTTAAGGATTGTAATTTAACATTGTTGCGATTTCTTTCTTTGTTATATAATCGGCACCATCTTCCGAAAACTTTAGGGAAATTGTGTAAACGGACGGAAAATAATAGATGAAGAAAATGTTAAGGGTGGAATAGAAGGAAGTATATAAAGTATGATTTGAGCGGTGTTCTATATCATCTGAAAGTATTTCTCGAGAATGTCTCTAGCGTAATCTATTATTTTTTGAAATATCCATCCCCCCATGATCATTAAGGTTATGAATATAGCAAGAACACGGGGAGCAAACATAAGAGTTTGCTCATGGATTTGTGTAACTGCCTGGAATATACCTATTAAAAGTCCTATCGCAAGACTGACCAAAAGTGGTGGGGTGATAACTGTGACTATAAGTTGTATTCCTTCTTTCATTATATCTAGAAAAACATCTACCGTCATATTTCTCCCTCCTACTCTACTCTCGACAAAATATTTTATCATGTGATATACTATCCCCAAAACCTTGGGGGGTTTGCAGATGGTCCAGGATAAGTTTATGTCGTATAAATTAGCTTCCACTTTAAAGGAGCTTTTCGGCTCAAGCACAGGCATAATAACTTTTATTGGTCTTATCATTCTACTTTTCTATGTTTTTTTGGCTGCGTTCGCACCATATCTTGCGCCTTACGACCCAACAAAAAGTGTTGGTTTGTCGCTTTCCCCTCCTGATCACAAACATCCTTTTGGAACTGACAATCTTGGACGTGATGTACTAAGCAGAGTCATTTATGGTGCAAGGATAGCTCTTGTTATAGCTTTTCTCTCTGTTGCAGTTGCAGCAGCTATAGGGGTACCTTTGGGTCTCATATCTGGTTACATTGGTGGGATTTTGGATAGAATTCTCACTCTTATTATGGATGCAATTTATTCATTCCCTGGTTTAATTCTTGCAATTGCAATTGCCGCACTTTTAGGGCCTGGAATATTCAATATAGCCATATCAATAGCCGTTGTATATGCGCCAACGTACTTTCGTGTTATAAGGAGTCAAGTCACCTCGATAAAAAATGAATTGTATGTTGAAGGTGCACGGGCAATAGGGGCTAAGAGGTCTACAATACTTTTAAAGTATGTCCTTCCAAATGTCTTACCGTCTGTTGTCGTTGTGCTTTCTATGAACCTTGCTGATGCGATAATGACAGAAGCGGGCTTGAGCTTCCTAGGGCTTGGTATTGCACCGCCAACTCCTGACTGGGGATTCGATCTTTCCAACGGAAGAAGGTTCATATTGAGTAGAGCGTGGTGGGCACTTCTCTATCCCGGACTTGCGATAATAACAGTTGTTCTTGGATTTTCCATGTTCAGTGAAGGTTTGAACGAATTCTTGAACCCAACCGTTAGGGAAAAGAGGTGACACAGAGTGCTAAAAATAGAGGATCTTAAGATACATTACGAGAGTAAAAAAGGACTTGTTAAAGCTGTTGATAGGGTTTCTTTTGAAGTCGGTGAGCAAGAAACAGTTGGGCTTGTTGGCGAGTCTGGTTCTGGGAAGTCCACTCTAGGATTTGGAATTTTAAAGATCCTCCCAAAAACTGCCCGAGTTAGTGGGAAGATTCTCCTTAACAATGACGATCTCGTACCTAAGACGGAGAAAGAGATGCAAAAAATCAGAGGAAAGGAAATATCCATGATATTTCAAGATCCAATGACTTCTTTAAACCCCATAATGAAGGTAAAAGATCATTTTCTTGAAACGATTAAGACTCATATTCCAGGTATAAAAGAAGAAAAGGCTGTTGAAATGACAGAGAACGCTTTGAAGGCCGTTGGGATCAACCCTTCAAGGATGAATGAATATCCGTTTCAATTTTCAGGAGGAATGCGTCAGAGGGTGATGATTGCACTGGCGCTTGTTTTAAATCCAAAGCTGGTTATAGCTGATGAGCCAACAACTTCCCTCGATGTTATAGTTCAAGCACAAATTTTAGAAGTTTTGAAGAATCTTAAGAAGGAATTCAAGATGTCAATGATACTTATAACTCATGACCTCGGTGTTGTAGCGGAAATGGCAGATAAAATTGCAGTTATGTATGCTGGTCATATGGTTGAATTCGCAGAAAACGAAAAAATCTATTACGAGCCAAAGCATCCTTATACAAAGGCACTCCTTGAATCAATTCCAAACACAGATATAAACGACTTAACACTTAAGTACATTCCTGGAAGCCCTCCAGATCTTGCGGATCCACCAAAGGGATGCAGATTTGCACCAAGGTGTCCGTTTGCAAAGGATATCTGCTTTGAAAAGGAACCGCCAGTATTTGAAGTTGAAGGATCAAAAGTAAAATGCTGGCTATATAAGGGTGATGAAAATGGCGATGGTTGAGGTTAGAAACCTGAAAAAACATTTCCCAGTTAAAAGAACATTTATCGATGCGATGTTGGGGAAACCGCAGCTTTATGTAAAAGCTGTAGATGGTGTGTCTTTTGATATTGAAGAAGGAGAAGTTTTGGGACTTGTCGGAGAATCTGGTTCCGGTAAGACAACCACTGGGAGGTTGATACTGAGGTTGATAGAAGCCACAGAAGGAAGCGTTAAAATAGCAGGGAAAGATGTATATGCTATGAGCAAAGAAGAAATTAGAAGATTCAGAAAGGAGATACAAATAATCTTCCAAGACCCATTGGCAGCCTTGAACCCATATATGAAAGTAGGAGATGCTATAATGCATCCTCTTAAGATCCACAACATAGGGTCTTCTGACAAAGAGCGAAAGAGAATGGTCTATAGGATGCTTGAAAGGGTTAATTTGACTCCGCCTGATGAGTTTTATATGCGCTATCCAAAGGAGCTTTCCGGAGGGCAAAGGCAAAGGGTAGTTATTGCAAGGGCATTAATAACAAGACCAAAATTTGTCGTGGCTGATGAAGCTGTTGCTATGCTCGATGTCTCCATAAGATCGCAGCTTTTAAAACTTATGCTTGACCTTAAGAATGAATTTAATATAACAATGCTTTTCATAACCCATGATCTTGCAACCACAAAGTATATTTGTGATAGAATAGCAGTGATGTATCTTGGCAAGATCGTCGAAGTTGGCACATTCCACCATATCTACGAGAATCCAAAGCACCCGTATACACAAGCCTTGATCTCTGCGGTTCCAGAACCAGATCCGAAGAAAAAGAAGAAGAAAATAATCCCACAAGGAGAGGTACCAAACCCAATAAATCCACCATCCGGATGCAGATTTCACCCAAGATGTTATAAAGTTATGGATATATGCAGCAAGAAAGAGCCTCATTTTGTTGAAGTTGAAGACGAACATAAAGTTTCTTGTTTCCTATATGAAAAGTAATTCCAAATTTTACGATAGGGAGGTGGAGGTATTATGAGAAAGTGGCTTTTGGTATTCTTTACAGTTTTGGTGATTTTCACAGCTTTTGCTACATCAAACGTGCTTGTGGTAGGTACAACCGACAAAATCAAGATTCTCGATCCTGCAAAGTGTTATGACTATTTCAGTAGCAACGTTCTTCAAAACATCATGGTAGGTCTGGTGAATTACAAGATAGGCACAGCTGAGATCGTTCCAGAACTTGCAACAAAGTGGGAAACGCCAGACGGAGGAAAAACCTACTATTTCTACATAAGAAAAGATGCCAAGTTCTCAAATGGCGATCCAATCACAGCAAAGGAAATTGCTTGGTCAATCAACAGGGCCATGAAACTCAATGGAGATCCGGCATTTCTTCTTACCCAGGTTATAGAAAAGGCGGAAGCTGTTGACACCTACAAACTCAAGATAGTCCTTAAACAACCCGATGTTACATTCATCTCAAGGCTTGGATACACTGTAGGATACCCGGTAAACCCGAAGGAATATCCGGAAGATAAATTCTTCAACGAAGCTCCAAAAATGAGTGCATCAGGACCATATATGATTAAGGAATGGATCAGAGACCAGAAGGTAGTTCTCGTCGAGAACCCGTATTGGTACGGTCCAAAACCAAAGATAAAGAAAGTAGTTATAATGTTCTACGAAGATCCTGCGACACTCAGGCTTGCCCTTGAGAATGGTGAAATCGACGTTGCTTACAGACATCTTGACCCAAGAGACTTCCTCGATATGAAAAAACAAGGTCTTGTAAAGACCTACGAAGGAGACAGCCCACAGATAAGATACATAGTTTTCAATGTTACGAAAAAGCCATTTGACAATGTCCTTGTTAGAAGAGCAATTGCTTACGCTGTTGACAGACAGAAGATCGTTAATAGAGTCTTTGTAGGACTCGCAAGACCTCTCTACTCCATGATCCCGATGGGAATGTGGAGCCATGAAGACATTTATCCAAAGAGAGACCTTGAAAAGGCAAGAAAGCTTCTTGAAGAAGCAGGATACAGTGAATCCAATCCTCTTAAGATAGACCTTTGGTACACACCAACTCACTATGGTGGAACGGAATCCGACGTTGCTCAGGTCTTGAAAGAAGCTCTTGAAGAAACCGGAATGATAAAGGTCACAATTAAATACGCTGAATGGTCAACATACATTGACTACTTCCTCAATGGAACAATGGGAATGTTCCTCCTTGGATGGTACCCAGACTACATAGATCCTGACGACTACACAGCACCATTCGTAAGCACAGAGGGTGGAAAATCTCTCGGAAGCTTCTACAGCGATCCTGTTATGGATAAGCTCCTTGAATATGCAAGAAGATTCGGTGATATTAGCGTAAGAACAGCGTTCTACGATGTAATCCAGGAAAAGATGGCGAAAGATGTTCCATTCCTCCCACTTTGGCAGGGAGTAGCAACAGCTGCAGCACAGCCAAATGTAAAAGGAATACTCCTTGAACCAACCCAGATATTCAGGTACTACATCATAGAGAAATAAAAAGTTCTTCCCTCACCCCTCGGGGGTGGGGGGTTTTTTAAAAACTTTCAAGGAGTGATGATATGTCTTTGAAGCAGTATATTATTACAAGAATCATATTAGCTATACCGATGCTTTTTGTTATATTGACAATAATTTTCTTTATATTAAGGATCATGCCCGGTGATCCAGTAGCTGCAATACTTGGAGGTAAAGCAAGTATAGAAGTCATCAATCAGCTTAGGCATGAGCTTGGACTTGATAAACCTTTATGGCTCCAATACCTTGACTACTTAAAAAACCTTCTTAAAGGTGACTTTGGAAAGTCAACCTTAACGGGAAGACCCGTTCTAAGCGAAATAATGGATAAATTCCCCGCTACTTTAGAATTGACCTTATTTGCCTTTATGGTAGCGGTTACTATAGGTGTATTCTGGGGTGCAGAAGCAGCAAGAAAAAAGGACAAAGCTATAGATGTATCTGCAAGGATATTCGCTATTCTTCTTTATGCTATACCCGTATTTTGGCTTGGCTTGATGATGCAACTCATATTTGGAGCTTATCTTAGGTGGCTTCCTGTTGGTGGAAGAATTTCCGCCTTTGTTGACCTGAAACCAATGACAGGGCTCTATTTAATAGATTCCTTAATTCAAGGAAATTGGGAAGCTTTTGTTGATGTATTGAAACATCTCATACTTCCAGGAGTAACGCTTGGCCTTGTTATATCGAGTATTTTCTTAAGAATGGTAAGAAACAACGCAGTCTTAATGTATGGCCAGGACTTTGTAAAGGCTGCAAGAGCAAGGGGTATAAGAGAAAAGGATATTAAATACAAGCATGCTCTAAAAAACGCTCTTGTTCCAATAATGACAATGATGGGTCTTCAATTTGCTCTGCTCCTTGGTGGTGCTGTCCTTACAGAAACCACATTCTCCTGGCCTGGAATGGGAAGCTTTCTTGTGCTTAGGATAAGGTACAGAGAT
Organism: Thermotogaceae bacterium; assembly: GCA_027065235.1. GTDB lineage: Bacteria > Thermotogota > Thermotogae > Thermotogales > Thermotogaceae > JAGHBG01. Next base: position 25,870 of record JAMOOR010000363.1, read on the forward strand.
TTTCCTGCTATACAAGGTACGGTCGTGTTCTTTGCGTTTATCATAATAGTGGTTAGTATAATTGTGGACATCATCAATGCATTAATAGATCCAAGAATCAGGTATTGATTGAGATCTTTTATATGATAAAAAGCCCCGTGAGGGGCTTTTTGTTTTACTGTATCGCTAGTAATTTTTCACTGTCAACATTAAAGATAAAGAACTTAAGGTAAAAGCTCTCAAAAATATTTAAAGTGGGAGCATGATCCGGTGGTTGATTTCCTCGTTTTAAAATCTGAATTTTCTTTTTTGCGTCGGAGGCGGCGTCATACAAAACTATCAAAAAATCCTGTTCGGTGACAACTCTACTACACGACGCTGTAACAAGCGTTCCACCTTCTTTTAAAAGCTTCATGGCTCTTAAATTTATTTCTTTATACCCTCTATACGCTCTTCTTCTATCCTCAAAAGATTTTGCGAAAGCTGGCGGATCTAGAATAATAACTTCAAAAAGCTTCTCTCCCTCTTTATAAAGTTTTCTTAAAAAATCAAAGGCATTGGCATTTATCAGCTCATACTTTCCATCAAAACCATTCTTTTTCAGAATCATATTAGCAACGTCGAGAGCTCTTTTTGAATAGTCAACGAGTATCACATGTCTCGCGCCGTATTTTAAAGAGTGTGCAGCGAAACTTCCTGTATAGGAGAAAACGTCAAGAACTTCTTTACCGCCAACAAAGTCCTTTATCAATCTTACATTTTCTCGTTGATCCAAGAAGAACCCTGTTTTTTGCCCAAGGGTATCTGCGTAAAAAACTAGTCCATTCATTCTAAATTCAATTAGCTCAGGTCCATTTTTATATATCCATCCCCTGAATTTCTCAAGCCCTTCTCTTTCCCTTGCAGCGTAATCTGACTTTTCAAAAATCCCCTTCGGGGATAAAACTTCAACCAGCGCATCTATCAAAAAAGGTTTTAGTTTTTCCATACCAAGTGAACCAATCTGGATCACCAAATACTCGCCAAACTTATCCACAACGAATCCAGGAAGACCATCTGCCTCGCTGAAAACTACCCTGAATCCTTCTGTATCCTTAACAAGCTTACTCTTTATAGAAAGAATCTTCTTTAACTTTTCAACAAAGAATTCCTTATCAATCTTTATGTTCTTCCTTGTTAAAAGTCTTACTCTTATTCTTGAATTGTTGTTTATGTAGCCTTTTCCGAGGAAATCCATCGAATGATAAAAAACGTCGACGATGTCGCCGCTTTCATATTCCCCTTCAACTTTCTCTATTTCATTTTCATAAATCCATGGGTGTCCATTCTTAATCCTACTTTTTATATTTTCTTTAAGTATGACTTTCGCTATTTGAATCACCTCCTAGATGACGTTAATTGAATGATCCGTTTATATTTACTCTTACTCGATAAAAGGGGTTGCAGGATCATCTCCGCAGCATTAAAATGATCCCAACCATTATACCTACGGAGAGAAAGGGAGTGAACGGTATAGCTTTTTTTGGTTTGTAGCCTTTAAAAGCGACCAATGAATAAATTATTCCGATCACGGCAGCAACCAATATAGCTATGTTTAGTTTTACCATGTCCATTGAAAACCCTGCTGCTCCAATTAGAAGAACATCACCAAAGCCCAAACCTTTTTTAAATTTATATAGCACTATAAACAGAAGAAACCCCGCAAGGGCTGCTATAGAGCCGTAAAATAAATTGTGAATTTTGTAAGAAAAAAGGAGAGAAAATATCAAAAGAGAAATTATCAAACTGTCATGGATGGAAAAAGTTTCAATATCCATGAAAGATATAGCAAGAAGGGAAGAGAAAATTCCCCATAATGATATCAAAAGGACAAAATCTTTTATGAATATTATTGTAATTGCGTAAAATGATGCGTTAAAAAGTTCAACAAGAAAATACCTTATAGGAATCTTAGCGCCGCAATATCTGCACTTTCCCTTGAGTATGATGTAACTTAAAAGCGGTATGTTGTCTTTCCAACTGAGTCTATGTTTGCATACAGGGCAAATAGAATAAGGAGGGTCCCACAATGTAAGACCCTCCGCTGATAGCCTGTATATCACTGCATTTAAGAAACTACCAATTATCGCCCCAAAAACAAATGCTAAGATATACCACAAGCTTCCCTTTCCTCCTCAGTTAAGAATTCATTATAAAGTTCCTTCTTTCCGTAGTAATACCAAACGTTGTTATCCTTTATCTCATTCACAAGATTTTTCGCATCTTCAATTCTTCCAGTTTTAACATAGGGTATAACAAGGAGAACTTTTATATTTGTATTGAGCTTGGACTTCTCCAAAAATTCTTCAAGAACCTCTATTACTTTTTCGTATTCTTTTCTTCTCATCATTACCTTTGCCCAAACTTCAAGATCACTGGTGTATTTTGGCATAGTTGAAGCTATTTTATCTTCAAATTCT
>JAMOOR010000364.1 GCA_027065235.1 Thermotogaceae bacterium
AGATTCTGCCAGTTTCTCTATTTCTTTTATGGTCTCCTCCATACTTGGAAGACCAATGTGGTGTCTGAACAAAGGATAGGGTTTTTTATACTCAACTCTTTCCCAAAGCGTTTGAGGAGGAATCTCTCCCTTTTCTTTCTTTCTCATCTCACCACGCAGAAACATTATTACATCCTCTGTCTCTTGCCTTCCATCAAATACAGCATGAAACCTTCCAAAGCTTCTTGCAACTTCTGCAGTTTCTATGGTCCCACCGAATATGAATATCCTGTCATCTAAGTTTTTCTCATCAATCAACTTGAAAAATTCCTCAAGGAGCTTTTTCAAAGGCTCTTTTCCCAATCTATAACCTATCGACACGACATCAGGCTTTTCCTTTTCTATAGCATTCACAAATTTCTCAACTGGAACGGCAGCACCTAAATTGACAGTTTCAAAACCTTCTTTTTTTGCAAGTTCTAAAAACATTACAAGCCCAGCTGTATGAACATCGCTACCGATAGCCCCGCCAAGTATCTTCACATTTTCCCCTCCATTACATATCTTCTTATGTCTTCAACACTTCTTCCCTCGAATCCAAGATTTTTAACAGTTCTTCCTTCTTTCCAGAAGTCTCTTTTCATCATAATATTCGCAATTTGAATCATTGAATCGATCGTTGGCGTAGGTATCCCAAGCATTTTGCCGAAGGAGGAAATAGGAACAAGACTCATCGGAACATCCTCCAATATGTACCTGTTGGCTATACTGGGCGGAGCCATTATCCCCTGATACCCAGGGTTGTTGTGTATAGCCTCGTGCAGATCCTCACCCTGTATATCATAGGCGTAATTGAGCCAATCTTTTGCCGTCATTGGTTCCTCTTTCAACGCTTCCATTACCCTGCACCTTTCCTCATCTATCTTTTCTAATACCCTTGCAACAGACGGTGTTATACCTTCAAGATAAAATTCAAACTTTCCAGCAGATGATTCTATCCTTCCAGCATTCAAAAGAAGAACTGCCGGATGAAAAACCGCCCCAATGTTGTTGAAACTCGTGTATATGACA
>JAMOOR010000365.1 GCA_027065235.1 Thermotogaceae bacterium
TTTACATTAAAATAGGTTGTACAAGAATGAAGACCTGATCCCCCTTTGTTCTGCTCCACTACAAGGAAGCATGTTCAAGGAACAGTGGCAAAGCCCATTCCCACTTGGACAAAGTGAGTGTCCCCGGTGAGTATATCGGCAATATGGAGTTCTTTCATTACCACCATCGAGGTGAAATCGGTGAAGGATATCCGCGGCTTATCCTGAAACTTCAACCGCAACCTCTTAGCCTGTTCGAAGCACTCAGGCGTGATCCGCTCCAGTTGGAGATATCTCTTCTGGATGGCCTCATCTAACCTCTTCATCGATTCCCGAGCATGAAGCAAGGGCAACCTCTTGAAGAGCAGGGTGAAGGTCTCATCAAGAACGTAATCCGTGGTGTATGCAATTCCGTGCTGGTTTCGAAAATCATCGTAGAAGCGCTTCACTTCTTTGTGACACGGCTCCCTCTTGTTATGAATAGTCACCCAACCCCAGGTATCGATAAAGAGCTTCATATCATTCTCCATAGAGATCGTGATCGATATTCTGGGAGAAAGGTTCTACATCTGCAATTCCAATGAGTTCCAAAATGGGGTCATGTCGGGGATCGAGGTCCTTAGGTGACTTCGTCGCAGCTTCATTTTCTTCCCTTGTTCGGAGATAACTTACAAAATCAAAAACCTCCCGAAGGCGATCTTTCGGAAGTTTCCCTATTTCCTCGATCAACCGCTCCTTTAGAGCCTTTGCAGTCATAATGATTCTCCTTCCCTCATATAGGAGGCTGTCCGATAATTCATGGTAAAAAAAGATAAGCACAAAGGAAAGGGGTCAGCCCTTGACATAGGACATAATTTCTGTAATCTTTTTACTTAACATCTTATCTTTCTTCAACCTTTCCGAAAATCTCCAACAGGCCTTGGCTACGGCTGAATAGCTGAGGAAAGGCATAGGGGTCAGTTCCAAGTTAAACAGGCTTCGCATTTAACGGGATAAATCTTCATTCTTCACACTTTTATCTTTTTTCAATCTTTGAGATTTTCCCTTCAAGCTTTTTGTCTTTTCTTATTTTATCCATTAATGGATGTTTTTCATATTTCCATTTCTGCTATTTTTATGTAATAGGGAATCTGTCAAGTAGGCAACAAGGTTTTGCTGGTTCATATGCCACATAACCGTATTTATTAAATGACACGCGCTGCTGTCTTAATCCTATATTTTTCAACTTCCAAAATAGTTAAGTTATTTGGCAACCTACTCTTTTCAACATCAATAAAAAACCTCTTAATAATGGATAAGATTTGACTACGAACAAAAGTATAGGGAAGCCTTGCTACAATGATTCCACAATGAGTACCCAGAGGATATTTTACAATACTACTGAACCCCTTATCTCTTGATATGATAATCATCCCTTTCTTTTGGGCATATTTGAAAATCTCTTGATCTGTTGCTCCTCTTAGCCCAATTTCCCTTACATCAAATGCGTCGATATTAAGAGATCGCAACAAATCTGCAGTAGGGCGAGGCATGTCTTCATCAACTAAGATTTTAATCACGATACAGCCTCTAATAAGTGAACTTCTTCATCAGCAACCAGTTTGGTGGCATATTCTATGGCTGCCTTTATGTCATCCTCTGTTATTTCATAATCCTCGCAGATTTCCTGGTATGTCATACCACCAGCTAAAGAACCCAGAATGATATCTATTGGAACCCTGGTTCCTTTTATAACTGGTTTACCGTGTCTGATATTCTCGTCAATCGCTATTCTTTGCATAATAGCCTCCTTTGTTGGGGTTAGCCCTTGACATAGGACATAATTTCGGTAATCTTTTTCCTTACTATCTTATCTTTCTTTAACTTTTCCGAGAATCTCCAACAGGCCTTGGCTACGGCTGAATAGCTGATATTACCAAAATGTTCTCCTTGTCTAAATTCTCTTCCTCTATTCTATTCAATGCCTCTTTGATAAATCTTGTCCCTTTCCCTTGCCTCACGCAAAGGCGCCAAGGCGCAAAGACCTTAAATCTATAACCCATTGACGACTCTTGAGATACCATCACGGATTAATTCCGAGCCAAAATTAATCAACAATCCCAACCTCTTGTCTGGCAACCTGAGATATGTTAGCAGTTGTTTTTTATGAACAGGAGCCATTTTCTCTACTGATTTAAGCTCAACAATCACTTTATCTTCGACAATAAGGTCTGCCTTGAAGCCCTCATCAAATCTTATTCCGTCAAAAACAATTGGAACGGGTACCTGTCTTTTAACCCTCAACCCTGCCTTTTCCAACCCATGTGCCAAAACAACCTCGTAGACCGATTCTAATAGCCCCGGCTCCAAACTTTTATGAATATGAAACGCCGTATCAACGATTATTTTCGCAATCTCATTTTCAGTCATTTTTTTAGCGCCTTAGCGCCTTTGCGTGAGGCATCTTTTTTCTTGGATTATCATGCCCTTGTAAAGAATGAAGACCTGCCCCCAGATGTGTCTTCAAGAAAGCCAAAGCCGAGGGTATTGAATACGTTATTTGTTGCACCAATGATTTTATGAGTAATATCTTCTTTTTCCACTTTTCTATTTCGACAGGATCAACAGGATTTTTTATTTTCATAACTTTCCGGATGAAAGTGATGAAGAATAATCCGCCAGAGGCGGAAAAAGCTACAACTTTCTCTGCATGTGATGTAGTACCTCCCTCGAAAAGGATTGACTATCTTTGCCTTTCTTCCGGAAAGGCAAAAAATATCCTGATCATCCTGTATATCCTGTCAAAAAATCTCAAAGGTTACCTCGGGGAAACATAGGGATCAGGTCCAAGTTAAATAGGCTTCGCATTTAACGGGATAAATCTTCATTTTTCACACATTTATTTTTTTTCAATCTTTGAGACTTTTCCTTCAAGCTTTTTGTCTTTTCTTATTTTATCCATTAATGGACGTTTTTCATATTTCCATTTCTGCTATCTTTACAGCAACATCCTTCTTATTGTCATACCAGTGAAACAGGTCATCGAGCCCGGAATTGCCCAAACTATCGATCTTCATCCTCTCTCTCAACTCTTTAGACAGTCCCCTCGTCGTCGAATTTATTGCCGATTTTAAGTCTCTTCTTTGCTGCACGAAGAACAATAACCCGTCTGACCCCAAGATGTCTTGCCACCTCAGCCACACAGAATGACCTGTCTCTTCTACAGCCAAATATGCAACAAGTGCCCTCGCCTCAGCAATCTTTTTTTGTCTGCTTCCTGAACATATTAGCTTTGGTTTAAGACCTAACTCTCTGCCACAACCTCCAAAGATTTATTTTTGACAGGATCAACAGGATTTTACAGGATTGTCTTCTTTGCTTTCTCAGTTTCCAGATGAAACTGAGAAAAATGCAATTAGCCTTCGGCTGAAGTTATTCAGCACATTCTGTCTTAGATTTTCTGTACTTACGTTTAACTTCGACACCCGACGGTCCGAAATTGATAAGAAGTCCGATGTCTTTCTTCATACCATTCAAGTAGTTCACCAATTGGACTTCATGGACCTTTGATAGATTTTCAACAGATTTCAGTTCAATTACTACCGCATCCTCTACAAAAACATCAATCGAAAAGTCTCCGATTACAATATCGTTATAGTAAACTTTTAGCGCTTTTTCAGACTCCGCTTTTAACCCGGCTTTTTGGAGTTCAATCAACAGGGCTTTGTGGTAAATGCTTTCAAGAAAGCCAAAGCCGAGGGTATTGAATACGTTATATGCTGTACCAATGATTTTATGAGTAATATCTTCTTTTTCCATTTTTTTATTTCGACAGGATCAACAGGATTTTTTATTTTCATAACTTTCCGGATGAAAGTGATGAAGAATAATCCGCCAGAGGCGGAAAAAGCTACAACTTTCTCTGCATGTGATGTAGTGCCTCCCTCGAAGAGGATTGACTATCTTTGCCTTTCTTCCGGAAAGGCAAAAAATATCCTGATCATCCTGTATATCCTGTCAAAAAATCTCAAAGGTTACCTCAGAAAGGAAAGGGGTCAGCCTTTGACATAGGACATAATTTCTGTAATCTTTTTTCTTA
>JAMOOR010000366.1 GCA_027065235.1 Thermotogaceae bacterium
TGAAACACTTGAAGATAGAACTTGGAAATCTTGCCAGTGACTATATTGAGTTAGATATTAACGAAGATAAAAGAGAAGTTCTCCGAAGACTTGCCAGAAGAGAAGCGGATGATGAAGAGTATATGGGTATACTGAAATTGCTAACTCAAGCTTTATATGAAACCACTGGGAAAAAAGCGATAATTTTAATAGATGAATACGATGTTCCCATCGAGGCTGCTTATACATATAGCAAAAAAGATCCTGATTACTACGATAACATGGTCGCCTTCATGAGAAACATGTTTACCTCCGCTCTCAAAGATAACGAATACCTTGAATTTGGTGTTCTTACCGGTGTTTACAGAGTTGCAAAGGAATCTATTTTTTCCGGCCTTAATAACCTTGCCGTGTTCACCGTATTTGAAAATAAAATGTCGGATAAATTCGGTTTCACCGAAGAAGAAGTAGTTCAGATACTAAGACACTATGGATTGGATACAAGGGAAGATATAGAAACAGCCTCAGAATGGTATGGAGGATACAAGGTAGGCGATTTTGACAATCTTTATAACCCCTGGAGCGTTTTAAACTATATCTCAGAAAGGTTATCGGGTAGAGATCCATATAGAGCTTCTTTGCCCTTCTGGATAAACACATCATCGAACGACATAATCATAAAACAGGTGGAAACAAATCCACAAGTGAAGGAAAACCTTGACAAACTCCTTGAAGGAAAAGAAGTTATCCAGCAGCTTGATCCATGGTTGTCCTTAAGGGAATTGGATAGAGTTAAAAGTGGAGTTTGGACTTTGTTCGTATCTTCTGGCTATCTAACAGCGACTATGGTTGATAGGAAAGAATATCTTTTAAAGATTCCAAACAAGGAGATTGGGGAATTCTTTAAAGGAGTTGTATCAACTTGGTTTGAGAATGTAATAGAGAATTATTCGTCAGATGATATGTACATGTCGTTAAAACGCATGTTGAGAGAGGGAGTATATGATAAGTTTAAAGAAAACCTTGAGAGTTTCATTAAAAATTCACTGAGCTACTATGACTTC
>JAMOOR010000367.1 GCA_027065235.1 Thermotogaceae bacterium
TGTACCAAAGATCTCCTTTGGTTTTTCTATAAAGCAAGTAAGAAAGAAGCGATATCGTAAGACCATGGCCTATATCACCGAACATAAAGCCATAGAAAAATATGAAGAGAGAGCCAATTATAGGAGTTGGGTCTATCTCATCACTTCTTGGAATACCATACATCTTAACGAGCATCTCAAAGGGCTTAAAGAACTTAGGATTTCTAAGAAGAGTAGGCTTTTTCTCTTTTACCTTAATGTTTTCGAAAATGTAGGCTATACCGGATTTTTCTAAATCCCTCAACTTTTCGAGGCCATTTTTCGTAACCCAGCCCCTTATGATGATAAATTCACCGGTAACGGAAGCGCTTTTCAGAAAATCGTAAATGCTTTTTAAAACAAATATTATGTTGTATAACCTCACAATTTCGTGGTATCTATTGTAGAAAATCTCCTTCTTCTTTAAATCGAGCTCCTTAATCTTCAACTCAAGAACCTTGCACCTGTCATAAAATTCATCATAAGCTTCCTTCGGGGTTAAATTAACATCTGGCATATCATAAATTTTGGCAGATACTTCCTTCAATATCGATAGAATCTTATCCTTTTGTGAGGATTCATAAACTAAAGCAAAGTACTTCCTTCCTTCTTTCTCTGCCACATCAATCAGCTGACTTGTTGTATCTTTCAATGATTTCTCAAGTCTCAAGTAAAATTCAGGATGTATCCTTCCAAAGACTATTTTAGTGTACTTAAGAGACTTCAAGTCAGATAGATAAAAATTGTTACTGGAAAATACAGAAAGGGCCTGCATGCTCTCTTTCAAAATGTTAACTTCCTCTGAGATTTTCTTCTCATTCTCTGAATTTTCTTTTATCTTTTTGCTAATGTCCTCTATCAAATTTCTAACTTCTCCTGGCTCTATTGGAATTGGAATGGGAACTTCTTCTGGTTTTATAGAGGGCTTTTCGCCAACACTTTTGAAGATTTCATCCAGCATCTTTAAACTTTCTGCGTAGAAAGGTTCATCCAGTTTTTCCATAAAGTCCGTAGGGAGTGGTTCA
>JAMOOR010000368.1 GCA_027065235.1 Thermotogaceae bacterium
TGTAGTTGAGCGTGATGGAAGGCTTGTTATAAGGTGGAAGGGAGGAGAATTTTTCTTTCACCCGGCAACAGCAAAGGTAAGGATGAGAAACATTAACGCCGGTGGAAAGGATTACTTAATAGAATCTCTAAAACTTGAAGGACATGAAACAGTCCTTGACGTTACATTCGGGCTCGGTGCAGAAGCAATCCTTATAGCTCGCTTTCTACCAAAAGGAAGAGTTATTGGTATAGAAAAATCCCCCCATGTTTACAGAATAGTGAAATGGGGAATTGAGAATTACGTATCAAAAACAAAATGGATAAATGACGCCTTAAAAAGAATTACCGTTATAAACGCAGATTTTCGGGAATACATAAAAAATCTTGAAGACGATTCCGTTGATATTGTTTACTGTGACCCTATGTTTGAAAACCCGATATATGAATCCAATTCTATAAATCCCATAAGACCTTTCGCTTCTTACGATACATTGGACAAAGAGGATGTTGAAGAAATGCTGAGAGTAGCCAAAAAAAGGGTGATTCTTAAATCTCACATAAAAGACACGCTCTTTGCGAGACTGAGTATAAGGGACTTTATTGGAAGCAAAAGCAGCGGAGTTATCTATGCTACAATCGAGAAAAAATTTGAAGAAAGAATTTAACTATGTTCAACTCAAGTTTTACACAGTTGTTGAAAAAATCCCCGTTAATATAAAATTCAAAGCCCCCGAAAGGGGGCTTTTTGAATTTTAAAGTATTTTATGCAAGCTCTTCTTTCTCAGCTTCTCTTGGAGTTTCTATTATTTGAATGTTTGTAAAGGCATCAAGTCCTGTTCCAGCTGGTATAAGCTGCCCAACTATGACGTTTTCTTTTAGCCCTTTCAATGTATCGATCTTGCCCTCTATTGCTGCAGCTGTTAGAACCCAAGCAGTTTCTTCAAACGCTGCAGCCGAAAGCCATCCTGTGTAGTTAAGAGCGGCTTTCTTAAGAGACAGTAGCTTCCTTTTATACCTTACGGGTTCCTTCATGGCTATTTGAATCTTCTCTACTCCTTCCTTTAGCGCATCATTCACGATAACGGCTACTTCCTTAATTCCAGCTTCTATTATCTTCTTAAGTAATTCTTCTGTGATCTCGTCCCCTTCTTCTGCTAGTACTTTAACCTCATTCCCATCTTCGTACATTATTTTTTCTGCCAACACTTTTCCTATGACTCTCTTCTTATTCGACTCAACTTCAGAATTTTTCTTATAAATCTCCTCATTGGCCTTCCTTAATTCCACAAGTGGAACAAGCTGCTCTGGTAGATAATCGGTATCTCCTGGATCTATCACTTCAGCCATTGAAAGCATTTGCCTAAATATTATTTCAAAGTGTTTGTCATGGATATCAACACCTTGCTGCTTATAAGCATTCTTTATTATCTTAAGAAGATTTGTGGCTGTAAGTACTCCCCTCTCTCCCTCAAGTTTCAACATCTTCCACCATACGATAGCACCGGCTGTTAAGAGGTCTCCCGGGAATACCTTTTGCCCTATTTCTACCCTTGGTTTTGCTCTTTTTGGAACCTCGTATGAGTGAATTCCTCCTTCGTAGTCTTCTATATATATCGTTAAATTCTCTTTCTCGTCTTCTCTAATATCTTTAACAAATCCTTCAACCTCACATATTATAGCCTCCGAACCATAGTACTTCTTTATTCCTTTCTTCGTAGAACTCTTTTCATCTCTTAAGAATGCGTATGGCTCAAAGGTCTTTTCAACTGTTGTCAGACCGCTAACGATATCACTTGCGCCGACTATTCCACCAATATGAAATGTTCTCATCGTAAGTTGCGTACCGGGTTCTCCTATCGACTGCGCCGCAACTATTCCAACCGACTCTCCAACATTGACCATCTTATGGTTGGATAAGTCCATTCCATAGCACGCAGCACAAACGCCATGCTCAGCCTCACAAGTAAGTGGTGATCTAACTATTATGTCTGGTCTTACTGTGACCTCATTTACACCATCCTCTTCAACAAGCTTTGCTGCTTCTGGACTTATAACTTCTTGGAAGACGAGGAGCTGCCTTTCATGTTTCTTATCCCAGAGGGGTTCTTCAAGTGCATAAACTGTACCAACGATTGGGTAAACCTTTATCTTTATCGAAGATTTACCTTTAGCTCTCGCTGCCTTTATTACATCCCATGTTACTTCCTCACCAACCATATAGAATTCGCCTTTGGTTTCCTTCTCAACTTCTTCTGCAAGAACTGCATAATGTTTTGGAAGGCCGAGTTCGCCCGTGAGATCCCATTCGATTTCCATGGACACAGGTATGTTTTTCTTGAACTTAGCCAAGAACTCTGCGTCGTCATCAGTAAGCATAGTATTTCTGGAATATTCTTTTCCAGTTTCCGGGTTCTTAAGAACCTCCTTGGTTTCTGGGTCGAGAATATCCTTTGCTAAAACCCTACCAAAGAGGAATTCATGAAGCTCTTCTATAACGGAACCATCTTTCACCAATTTCATTGCCCTAATTCCTTCATGTGTTCCACAATCTGGCATCGTAACTGTAACGGACTGAGCAACATCAACAAGCCTTCTTGTAAGATATCCTGCAAAAGAAGTATTCATTGCTGTGTCAACCTGACCCTTTCTTGCACCGTAAGTTGATATGAAGAATTGGAATATATTAACTCCTTCTCTCAAGTTTCTGTCAACCGGATACTCAAATGTAACTGCTTCGTACACGGACTGTCCTCTGAATATCCTCGCCTTGATTTCTCTTGAGCGTGGATCGTAAGCCTTAAGCATCAATCCTCTTATACCAGCGAGCTGCTTGACCTGGTCTATGTTTCCCCTTGCACCGGAATTCACCATCATGAATATCGGGTTGAATGGATCCCTTGAAAGGGCTTCCTGCGTAACTTTCTTAATCTTCTCTGTCACATCAACCCATATTCTGATTATTTCGCTCTTTCTTTGATCTTCAGTAAGGAATCCTTGTCTGTAGTAATCTTCTATAACCTCAACATTCTTCCAAGCTTCCTCAAGGAGTCTATCCCTTTCTGGATCAATTGTAAGGTCTTTAAGTGAGAATGTAAGTCCAGAAACTGTGGCATAATGGTAACCAAGATCTTTTATTGCATCCAAAAGATCAGCAGCTGCATCGATCCCATGCCTCTTAAATGTCTCGTAAACAAGTTTGTTTATTTTCTTCTTATCAAATATCATGTCATAGTTTCTAAGGTCCTTTGGAAGAACACTGTTAAATATAACCCTTCCAAGCGTTGTTTTTATAACCTTTCCATCAATCTTTATGAGGATAGGATCATGAAGGTCGATGAATTTGAAGAAGTAAGCAAGCATTGCTTCATTCTCAGAAGAGAACTTCCACTTTATCTTTTCTTTTGGTATATTGTCGTATTCTTTATCAACACTGGTTAGATAGTAGGAACCTATGATTATATCTTGTGTTGGAAGGGATATTGGCTTTCCATGGGCTGGAGATATTATGTTGTATCTTGAAAGCATCAAAAGTTTGGACTCTGCCTGTGCCGCAAAGGATAGTGGAACATGAACGGCCATCTGATCTCCATCAAAGTCAGCGTTGAATGGAGGACACACGACAGGATGTAGTCTTATAGCATTTCCTTCAACTAATTTTGGTTCAAAAGCCTGTATCGACATTCTGTGAAGCGTTGGCGCTCTGTTGAGAAGGACTACTTTGCCCTTTATTACCTCTTCTAGAACTTCCCAAGCTTCTGGCATCTCTTTTTCTATCATTGCCTTCTTGACCTTTCTCAAAGCTTTTGAGCTATCTCCTTCACCAAGAAGCTTTGCAAGAACAAATGGTTTGAAGAGCTCCATAGCCATCTTCTTTGGAATACCACACTGGTGGATCTTAAGCTCAGGTCCAACAACGATAACCGCTCTACCAGAGTAGTCAACCCTCTTTCCAAGAAGGTTCCTTCTGAATCTTCCCTTCTTACCTTTAAGCAAGTCTGTAAGGGATTTAAGTGGTCTACCATTTCTGTCCCTAACCGCTGTTCTTCTGGCTTTGCTACTTTCTGAATCGGCTCTGTTGTATATGAGGTTATCAACGGCTTCTTGAAGCATTCTCTTTTCGTTTCTCAAGATTATCTCAGGTGAGCCCATATCCATGAGCCTTCTAAGCCTGTTGTTTCTGTTGATCACTCTCCTATAAAGCTCGTTTAGGTCCGTTGTTGCAAATCTTCCACCCTCTATCTGAATCATAGGCCTGAGCTCTGGCGGAATAACAGGAAGAACCTCAAGAATCATCCATTCGGGTTTGTTCCCGCTCTTTAAGAAATCTTTAACTATCTTAAGCCTCTTTCTTATCTTAAGAGCTTTTCCACTTGTCTTTGGAAGTTTTTTCAGTTCTCCTTCAAGTTCCGCTCTTAGCTTCTCAAGGTCAAGGTTTTGAAGGAGTTTTTTAACTGCGCTCGCACCTTGATCAGCTTCGATCTTTCCTGGATATATAGTTTCGTAAGCTTCATATTCTGCGGTGGTTATTATATCTCCCACTTTGAGCTTCGTTTCCTTGGAAACTTCCTCATCAATATCAACTATCATGACAACGGCTCTATCGTTTCCTGTTCTTTCTTCTATCTCAAACTGGGTTGGGTAGTATTCCTCAAATATCTTCAATTCGCTACTGGAGAGGAGCTCATCTTCAAAAAGGAATCTATCCGCTATGTGATCTCCAGCTTTCACTTCATCGCCATCGTTTACATACACAAATGCACCTTCAAATACTGGAAACTTCTTTTCCTCGATAACATTTTCTATATAAATGCTTCCATCAGTTAAAACTTCAAAATTCCCATCTTCAAGAGGTCTTAAGTTAAGATCTTTTCCAAACGCAATTCTTCCCGATATTGGAGCTGTAACGGCGCTAAGAACGGTATGAGTTGTAAGTTGATCACCAGCTTTTACCTTTGCACCGTTCTTAACAAGAACTTTGGAGCCGTAAGGAACTGTGTAAACAACAGGCGACTCCTTCCCGGTTTTAAGAGGTTTTACTGTTATAGTTCCTGCTAAATCGTCTATCTCAATTTTTCCATCAAAAGGTGCATATATAGGTTCTATTTCCATCTCTGGAACTATTTCTTGACCTTCTTCTACTTCTTGACCATCCTTTACAACAACTACCATCCCTGGATGGAGCCTTATCTCTTTTCTACTCACATTTTTGACTATTATCCATGTTATTTCTCTTCCAGTATGGGTTATCTCTGTCCTTAGCGAAACAACACCATCTATATCGGTAACAACCGGAGATTTTGGATTTCTTATTATAAAGGCCTGTTCAACTTCCATGTTCCATTTCTTGCTGTATATAACATATTCACTTTCGTAAAACACAGAACCTTTGCTGAAAGGACTGTCCTTTGGATCAGTAACTATGAATACCCTTTCGATAACCCTTCTTGAGCCGTAGTAAACAACATTTTCAAGGTCTTGAAGAGGCATGTTGAGGAGTATAGAAAGGTAACTCGGAGAGCCCTCAAGATACCACACATGAACAACCGGAGCAGCAAGTTCTATATGCCCCATTCTTCTCCTTCTGGCTTCCCTTGACTCTACCCTAACTCCACATCTTTCACATACAACACCTTCGTATTTCTTACCTTTGTACTTTCCACATGCACACTCGTAGTCCTTAACAGGCCCAAAAATCCTTTCACAGAAGAGTCCATCTCTTTCAGGTTTGAAGGTTCTGTAATTGATAGTTTCAGGCTTTTTAACCTCTCCAGAAGACCAACTCCTTATTGTTTCTGGAGAAGCCATTCCGATTTTCACATAAGAAATTCTCCTCTTAAAAGCTCCAACAGGCATCCTATCCCTCCTCGGGACCATCAATACTTATCTATGTTAATTTCGTTTCCTTCCTCATCGTAAAGCCGCACATCAAGCGCAAG
>JAMOOR010000369.1 GCA_027065235.1 Thermotogaceae bacterium
GGCAGTGGGCCATTCCCACTTCGTTTTTTGCAAGTTTTTCGATATCTTCATCGGATAAGTGGACAAGGTGTGCGAACCAAACCCTTGGGTTAAGCCAGCCGAGTTCTTCCATGTAATCTACCGGACGTTTACCGAATTTTTTAAGACAAAACTCTTCTTCATCTAAAGTCTCTGCAAGGTGAGTGTGAAGAAGGACATCGTATTCTTCAGCTACTTTCACGGATTCTTTCATAAGCTCTGGAGTTACGGAAAATGGCGAGCATGGTGCAAGAGCAATTCGAAGCATGGAATACTTTGAAGGATCATGATATTGTTTTATAACCCTTATCGATTCTTCTATTATCTCTTCCTCCGTTTGAACAACGCTGTCTGGAGGAAGACCTCCATCTTTCTTTGAAAGTGACATGCTCCCCCTTGTTGGATGGAATCGCACTCCCGTTCTTTTGGCTGCTTCTATCTCCGCATCAAATATCGCGTTGTTACCGTACGGATAAAGATAAAGGTGATCAGTTGTCGTCGTTACACCCGTTAACATCATTTCATATATAGCCGTTAGGGCAGATACATAAGAAGCTTCTTCGTCTATGTGTTTCCATCTTTCGTAAAGAAAAACTAACCAGTCGAATAGTTTTACATTCTGTGCTCCTTTAACATTTCTAAAAAGTGTTTGATAAAAATGGTGGTGGGTATTCACAAATCCCGGTAATACAAGCATGGAATCAAGATCGTAAACCTCGTCAACTTCTCCTTCGTAGTCTCCTGTTCCTATCTCTTTTATCACGTTGTCTTCCACCAATATATAAGCATTTTTGAGCTCTCTATCCTTTTCATCAAAGGTTGCAAGGTATTCAATGTTTTTAAAAAGCTTTTTCACAATGTCGCCTCCTTTTCTGCTCTTCTTAGAGTATAAAGTATACATGAACCGCAGAGCTATTCAAAAATTTTAAACCGTTGGGTAAGTATAAGAGAAATGTCCATCCATCAAAGTGTACATTTAGCGGAACCGAGTAGTATAATACTCTGCAACAGG
>JAMOOR010000370.1 GCA_027065235.1 Thermotogaceae bacterium
CTGTTAAGGATTGGCAACTAGCTCATAGATTAAGGGGAGAATACTATGGTGAATATGCTGCACAACTAGCATTGCTCAGCGCGAAACATGTTCTCAGATACCACGAACTAATAAGGAGCAATAACCCAGAAGGTGTAAGAATACTCATAGAAGCACTGATAAGCTCTGGAGTGGCTATGTGTATAGCTGGGTCTAGTAGGCCAGCTAGTGGTTCAGAACACTTATTCAGCCACGCATTAGACGTTATAGCTCCTGGAAAAGCTCTTCATGGAGAACAAGTAGCTCTTGGAACAATAATGATGTTATACCTATACGGTGATCCTATGTGGAAAAAGATTAGAAAAATAATGAAGAAAATAGGATTACCAGTAACTGCTAAAGAAATAGGAATACCCCCGGAGAAAATAGTGGAAGCACTAACGATTGCTCATAAGATAAGGCCTGAAAGATACACTATTCTTGGAGAAAAAGGGTTAACGAGAGAAGCTGCTTGGAGACTAGTTAAAGAAACAGGTATTGTTTAAGCTTCACTAGATGCTTCACTGGTTTTCTTCTCTTCTTTTTCTTCACTACTCTGTTTTTCGCTCTCTGTCTTTCTGCTTGGCTTCTTTCTCTCAAATATTTCTTGGAACACTACTTTCTCTACATCCTCCTTAAACATGTCTAAAATATCCGTGACCAACGAGATCTTGGCATACTGTATGTCTTTCTTGGCAATGTATCTTGTAGGTATGTTTATAACTACTTTCTTCTCCTCAGGAACATATTCCACTACGAGCTCCTCGCCAGGTATTTGGAGATGCCTAATGGCCAATGCCTTGATCTTCTCCCTGATATCTTCGAGTTTTTCAACAACTTTTACTTTATAAACCAAAGTCTTACCAGCTAGTGGATGGTTAAAATCAATAACCACTCTTCCACCACTAATACTCTTAACAACCCCCTTAACACCACCGAAGTCGAGAACATCACCAACCTTAACATCTATATTTCTCCTCCTGAATTCTCGTAAGCTAAATGTTTTTAC
>JAMOOR010000371.1 GCA_027065235.1 Thermotogaceae bacterium
AATAACAATGATATCATAAAAACAAAAGGGAGGCTTGATGCCTCCCTTTAGAAATCACGTCAATTATTTATATGTTTAAAGCCTGTTTTCCCATAGCCCGTGAAGATTGCAGTATTCCCTCACCCATACCTCTCTTCCTTCAGGAACTTCAAATTCCGCTTCTGGTTCATCGCCAGGGCTTAAATACTTTCTGTGAACAACCCCATCAACAATCAGTTCAATGAATACAATGTAATGCTCTTCTGCCATTGGATGCTTCTGCTCTTTACCGACTTTCACAACATACTTATTTCCAACTCTTTCAACGTACGGGACGTGCTTTTCCGTAGATGTATCTGCAGACTTTGCTTCGAGTTTTTCAAAATCTTCTGGTTCCTTTCCATCCATTATGGCTTCGACTAAAGAACCGTCAGGACCCTTTAATATATCGTATCTTTTCATCATTATCACCTCTTATCTTATACTTTCTTGTAGCAAAGCCACCAATCGAAGCATTCGATTTCTCCCTTATCCTGCGATTCAAGTCTTTGCTTCTTCTCTTCAACGCTTCCCGCAGGTGGAACGATTACCTTATCACCGATAAGTTCGTTATCCGGCCAATTGTGCGGAATTGCTACGCCGTTTTTATCAGCAACTTGGAAACCTTTTATCATCCTGAGTATCTCATCAACATTCCTTCCAAGTTCTTGCGGGTAATAAAGGATTGCCCTTATTATACCTTCCGGATCAACTATGAAGACCGCTCTTACAGTATTTGTTCCTTTCTTTTCATGGATAAGACCAAGCTCTTCACTTACCCTCCCAACATCGTCAGCAATAACTGGAAACTGAATTTCAACGGGTTTTCCATCAATTTTGATATTATCCTTGATCCAATCAATCCACTTGATGTGCGAGAAAACTTGGTCTATAGAAAGCCCTATAAGTTCTGTGTTGAGTTCCTTAAACTTATTATATCTCAGTTGAAATGCCACAAATTCTGTTGTACAAACTGGAGTGAAATCTGCTGGATGACTGAAAAGGACAAACCATTTACCCTTAAATGCGTCTGGAAGAACCATCTTTCCGTGAGTTGTGTTTACCTCCAGCCTTGGAAACTCTTCCCCTATAAGTGGAAACCTCTTCTCCATAAATATCCCCTCCTTCTTGATCTTTACTTTATTTTTAAATCGTCAATTAGATTATACTTATTCACACTGGAAATGTCAAGAGTTAATCTCGGATGAACTACATATATTTGTACTTTATGCTGCTCTTTCAGAAATAATTTTACTCCTAACTTTTTTAAACTCAGAAAAACGAAGGGACTATATCAAAATCTAACCAAAGAAAATACAAATCTGGTAGAATTTTCAAAGAAGAGGTTTTTCAAAGTCTGTTTGGAGGTGACATTATGAGAAAAGTGGGAACTTTTTTTGTAGTCCTCATATTAACCATCATTGGCCTTTCCAATGTAGTTTATCTTTTCAATGATGCTACAGTATTTTGGAAGGAAGTGAGTAGCGATATAACATTACCTGATGATGTTGAGGTTATATACGCTCAAGGTGGAAAGTGGTGGATCGAAGATAACAGACCCAACTGGCAGGAGATAATCAGGAAAGTTAAGCTTATAAAAGTGAATGATCTACCCAATGAACCTCTCCATTTTATAAGCAGTTTGCCCATTATATTTAGAGGAGAAAGTGGAAAATACTACACCTATCTCTCTCAAGGTAAGGGGTGGTATATGTTTAATTGGAATGGAAAAGTAAGGAGAATTTTACGTGTAAGTAGCAGTATAAAGGTACTTTTCGCATGTAATGGATATTGGAAGGCGGTGTATACTTTTAAGGACGAGAGAGAACTTGGTATGAGTATAAAACTTAAAAGCGGTTGTGTTGATAAAGGTGATGTATATCTAATATCTGGAAGGATGTTCGAAAGACCACAGGAATCTGTAAGAGATAATTCATACACTACAAAAACTTTAGCAGTTTCCCCGATAGCTCCGGATGTTTCACAGATGTATGAAAAACAGGTTTTTCATATAGGTGATGTTGAAGGTATGAAAAGCGGAGCAGGGGTGGGAGTTTTTGATGCGATGATCAATGAGATAGAAAGGAAATACGAACTTACATTTCCTATAGAGAGGACGACATCTTATCAAGAATCTATGTACGTGATTTACATTAAAAATGATCCTTATAATGGCCTTGGATTTTACCTTCCCGATGGTGAGGTTATAGTTTTCAAGGACACAGAAGATGGTGAAGTTCCTATAGGAAGCTTTAAATTTGAAGGTGGTCCTAAAGGAGACTATGTTAAGATAATTGAAAATAGAACTAAAGATGTGGAAGGAAAAATTGTAGTTGTTCAATCAAGAAAAGTGTCAAACACTAGATATGAAAGGAAAATCAAGGTAGTTCTCAAGAATTTAAAGGATGATGATGTAACGGTAAGGGTAATACTTTACGGAAAAGACATTGATATAATTTCTACAGATGAAGATCCTACTTTAAAGGCTTCTGATAAGGTTGTTTATGATGTTGATGTTTCTCCAGGGGAATATTCATTCAATATAATCTTAAGTAGCAGCTGGTGAACTGGAGGTAGAAAAATGGTATTAGTCGTAGGCAGTTCTAACGTGGATTATGTATTTAAAGTGGATCATTTTACAAGGGAAGGGGAAACCCAAAGAGCAGAATCTTTTCAGCTTCATCCAGGAGGTAAAGGTGCTAACCAAGCCGTTACTGTAGGAAAATTGAAAGGTGAAAGCCTTTTCCTATCGTGCTTGTCGGAAAATGATGGGCAAGTTCTTATAAAGAATTTCATG
Source organism: Thermotogaceae bacterium (assembly GCA_027065235.1). Classification (GTDB taxonomy): domain Bacteria; phylum Thermotogota; class Thermotogae; order Thermotogales; family Thermotogaceae; genus JAGHBG01. The sequence continues at coordinate 2,816 of JAMOOR010000371.1, forward strand.
AGATGGAATGTAAAAGGATGGAAAGTGTGCGGAGAGTATACCGGAAAAGCTTTTATCGAAGTTACCAAGGAAGGAAAGAATAGGATAATAATATACCCTGGTGCCAATTCGTTTTTAACACCGGAAGTTGTTAATCAGAATAAGAAAATCATTGAAAACTCTGATATCGTTCTTTTGCAAAATGAAATTCCATTAGATGGCAATAAAAAGGCTGTGGATATCGCAAAAAGACTTGGAAAATATGTTATCTTAGATCCTGCACCTGCTCAGAATTTGGATAAAGACATTCTCACGCTTGTGGATCTTATAACTCCAAATGAAGAGGAGGCTAAAGTGATAGGTGAATTCTTTGGATGTGAGTTTGAAAATCCAGAAAGTTTTGTAAAATGCATGGTTACGAGTGGGGTTAAAGCTGTTATTGTAAAACTTGGAGAAAATGGTTCTATTTATTACGACGGAAAGAATTTAATAAAAGTAGATGCTTTCAAAGTGGAAAATGTGGTCGATACAACAGCAGCTGGTGATGTATACAACGGAGCTCTTGCAACAGCCCTTGATGAAGGGAAATCGATGGAGGAGGCTATGGTATTTGCAAGTGCAGCATCTGCTATATCTGTAACAAGGATGGGAGCTCAAAGTTCCATTCCACAAAGAAAAGAAGTAGATGCTTTCTTAAAAAATCAAAAAATGTGATATTATAGTAGTGTGAATTATAGGAATGGCTATGCGTTCCCTTTTATTCTTCTCTAGCAAGATATCTCCCATTTTAGGGTTGAAAATTTATATATCAATGCGAATGGTTAATGGAGGTGATTTTTGTGAAAATATTCCTTGATACTGCCAATCTTGATGAGATAAGAAAAGGTGTTGAATGGGGAATTGTAGACGGAGTTACGACCAATCCAACGCTTATTGCGAGAGAAAAAGCTCCATTTAAAGAAAGAGTCAAGGAGATTTGCCAGCTTGTGAAAGGTCCTGTTTCTGCTGAGGTAACTGCTCTTGATTGGAAGGGCATGGTGGAAGAGGCTAAGGAACTTGCGAAGATCGATGAACATGTAGTAATTAAGATACCTCTCACTCCTGATGGGATAAGAGCTATCAAAGCATTATCTTACGAAGGTATAAAGACAAACGCAACACTTGTATTTTCACCGATGCAAGCGATATTGGCGGCAAAGGCTGGAGCAACATATGTAAGTCCTTTCATAGGAAGAGTTGATGATGTTTCATCCGATGGTCTAAAGATGCTCGAGGAGATCGTAATTATCTTCAATAACTACGCTTTTGACACTGAGATAATTGCAGCTTCTATCAGGCATCCTATGCATGTTGTTGAAGCAGCTCTGATGGGTGTTGATATCGCTACAATGCCTTTCACAGTTCTCGAAAAGCTCTTTAAACATCCACTAACAGATATTGGGATCGAAAGATTTATGAAGGATTGGGAAGAGTATCGAAAAATTATGGGAGGTGAATGAATTTGAGTGACTCACTTGAAGTTTTTGATATAACGGAACTTGAAAACATGACAGTTAGAGAACTCTATAAGCTTGCAAAAAAATACGAGGTAGCGCGATACACAAGCTATAGGAAAAGGGAACTGATAAATGAAATATTAAAAAAGCAGCAGGAAAAGATGGGGTACTTCACTGGCGAGGGAGTTCTAGATGTAAATGAAAACGGTGGATTTGGATTTTTAAGGTCGATGAAAGACAATCTTCTTCCTTCATCAGACGATATATATGTTTCCCCATCTCAAATTAGAAAGTTCAATCTTAACACGGGAGATATTATAAAAGGAATTATAAGGCCGCCGAGAAATGGAGAAAAATACTTTGCGATGATAAAAATCACATCGGTTAACGGCCATCCCATTGAAAAGAGTGGCGATAGAATAAACTTTGAAAATCTTACCCCGGATTATCCGAGAGAAAAGTTTATACTTGAGACATACCCAGACGTACTTAGCACAAGAATTCTGGATCTCTTCGCTCCAATTGGTAAAGGTCAAAGGGGAATGATAGTATCGCCACCAAAAGCCGGGAAAACCACTATATTGAAGGAAATTGCCAACGGTATTGCTCAAAACCATCCAGAAACATTTAGAATAATCCTTTTGATAGATGAAAGACCAGAAGAAGTTACCGATATAAAAGAATCGGTTGATGCTATAGTTATAGCAGCTCCTTTTGATATGGAACCTCGTCATCAAACGAAAGTTGCTGAGCTTACCCTTGAAATGGCAAAAAGGCAAGTTGAATTTGGAAAGGACGTTGTTATACTCCTTGACTCTCTTACAAGACTTGCTAGGGTTTACAACATTTCCATCGAGCCAAGCGGAAAGCTCCTCTCTGGTGGAGTGGACCCAGCTGCCCTTGTGAAGCCTAAAAAGTTCTTTGGGGCTGCGAGGAACATAAGAGAAGGGGGTTCCTTAACGATAATTGCTACCTCACTTATAGAAACGGGTTCGAAGATGGACGAGGTAATATTTGAAGAATTCAAGGGCACTGGAAATATGGAACTAGTTCTCTCAAGGCAATTGGCAAACAAAAGAATATTCCCTGCAATAAACATAACCCTATCTGGAACAAGGAGGGAAGAACTCCTTCTTGATAAGGATACATTAAAGAAAGTGTGGCTCCTTAGAAGGATGCTTGCAACGATGAGTGAAGAGGAGGGACTAACCCTCATATTGAAAAAGTTGAAAGAAACTAAAAACAACGAAGAATTCTTGGCATTAATAGATATGGATAAAGCAAGGAGCTACTGATGTTTTATAAACAGTGTTTGACCCTCTTGTGAACCGACTTTGAAGATTTTTCCTCTTTCTTCTAAAACAGTAAGTTTCCCAAATACAGGGTGTGGTATTTCAGGGAGCTTGGAAGCTTTTAAAGCTTTTTCAAGCTCCAGTGCGTAATTTCTAACCGCTTGTCTATCTATGACCTTTTCTTTGAACTCTTTAGATAAAAGCTTTTTTTGCATATTCAGCAAGTAATTATAATCTTGTATATCTTTTGCCA